>WREZ01000022.1 GCA_009779045.1 Candidatus Bathycorpusculum sp.
AAAATTCCTTGTCCTTATTGTAGTCAATTCTTTGATATCACTATGGATAAATGTCCCGAGTGTGGTGCAAAAAACACGTACTATAAGCGGTAGCAAATTCAGAGAGCCATATATCGGTCCATAAAAAGTGGCTGATTAACATTTAAGCACCAATAAAGTTATTCGAGGTACTTGATAGGTTACAACGGGGTATGTAACGCTTTTTACGTACACGTACATTTCTGTAATACCTATTCTGTTTATTGACATGAGGTTAATTGGTTGGGGGCGGGTTTTCTGGAACCTAAAAGGCACCAGACAAACCATAGATGAAGTTGAACGCCGAGTCGTTGTATACCCAAACGAAATTGTCGAACGCTTGATCAAAATGGTCAACATCAAAGGGTAGCACTGTACTTGACCTCTTCTTAGGCTCAGGAACAGCAATGAAAGCAGCCATCCACAACCAATGAAATTGTGAGGTTATGAGATAGAAGAAAACCTGCCAACATCCAAAAAACAATTAATAACAACATAGATATAGGTAAATTAGTATCAATATAAATTATTAAACGACAATTTATGCTGTATAGAGATGAGCTTTATGAATACTATTGTTATCTACTCAACTCATAGAAACAATACCGAAAAAATTGCGTTAGCAATAGCCCAAACCGCCAACTGCAAGGCAGTAAAATTAACCAAAACCTTTGACGCATATAGTACATCTTTGGATAGTTACGATTTGGTTTTTCTTGGTACAGGTATTAGGGGTGGTGAGCCCTATGTAGAACTGTTAAATTTTATAAAAACAGCAAATTTTGGCAGTAACAACCGTTTTGTGCTGTTCATGACTTGGGCTGGTGGTGGTGCAAGCGATAAACTTGCTTACCAACGTGTTAAAGAAACCCTTGAACTAAAAGGGCAACACTTAGACTCTAAATATTTCACCTGTTTGGGACAAACTTTTGGTTTCACCCGTAGAGGCAGACCAAACACAGCAGACATAGCAGAAGCAAAGAAATGGGCTATAGAAAAATTAAAGTAAATACGCTATTATAACAATAAAGGTGATTAAATTGTCAAAACAGCCTCCTCAAGGTAAACGTCCTTACGGTTTTGGAAATACTAATCGGCGTTTTTCCCAATCACAACGGAAAACGGCAGGTGATCTTGCACGTGACCGTTTCGCGTTTGATCAGACCATGAATGGTAATGACTGCACAAAGATACGTAAAGGTGGTGACTTTGTGGTTCAAGAACGAGACTTTTTTGGCAACGAAATAGGTAAACCAAAAACTTATCAAGTAAAAACAGCCCACTCAAAAATAACTGAAGCTGAAGAGAAACGTAGACGCAAAATAGGTAGAGACAAATATAAAATAGTCAGGTATTAACTCAAATTCATATTATTTTTTAATACTAACTCTGCTATATTGGAGTGGTATGTATCTGATTGTGTAGTTTATAAAAATTTGTTGCTGTGGTTTTTGTTTGTAGATCTGTTTTTATAAAGTTTTTTTGGTTTGTAATGTTGTTTATTTGTTATAATTCTTTGTTTTCTTTGTTGTGTTTCCATTTTAAGTGTTTCACGCATTCTAAATGTGATGTTTTCGTGTTGGGACTTTGTGAAAGTTAGTCAATCCACAGTTTAGGCCAAACTGTCATGATAAAGTTTATAAGCAGGTTGTGAAGAGTTGATTGTGCCCTCAGCAAATATAGGAGAAATTTTTTCACGTGAAAAGGACCCGCTTAACAAGAATTCACATTTACCAGTTTAACTTGATTGGAGATGTTTAGCATGACTGAAATACAGAAAGAAGATACTCACTTATTATTGAAAGCTTTTTTCAACGATAAAGGCCTAGTAAGGCAACACCTTGACAGCTATAACGAATTTATCGATCACGGCTTACAAGAAGTCGTAGGTGAAATAGCTGAAATCCCTATCGAGGTTCCAGATAACCCCTATAAAGTAAAATTAGGTCAAATTTGGGTAATTGATCCCCAAAGTAGAATAACAGGTCCATACGTAACTGAGGTAGATGGAACAAAACATGAAATCCATCCAATGGAAGCCCGTTTAAGAAATCTCGCTTACAGCGCACCAATCGCGCTTGAAATGACTCCAGTTATAGACGGTCGCGAACAAGATACAGAGCTTGTATACATTGGAAATATTCCTATTATGCTGAAAAGCAAACTTTGTCTGCTTAGTCAACTTTCTCGTGAAGAACTAATAGCAGTAGGTGAAGATCCAGATGACCCTGGAGGATACTTTGTAGTAAACGGTTCTGAACGCGTCATCGTAGCTATGGAAGACCTTGCACCCAATCGTGTAATTGTCGACATAGATGACAAAGGAACTAGTCCCATTTATCAAGCAAAAATTTTCTCAACAACTGTTGGATTCCGTGCAAGAATAGAACTTAAACTAAAATCAGATGACGCAATATATGTAACAATGCCCGGTGTACCAACAGAAATCCCATTTGTTGTTATCATGCGCGCATTAAGTATGGAAAAAGACAAAGACATAGCAGAAGCAGTAAGCCTTGACAAAGACATTCAAGCCCAATTAGCTGCTTCTTTTGAGAAAGCAGTTGGTGTTGATGCTTCTTCTGATGCTGTTCTCTTCATAGGTAACCGTGTCGCCCACGGACAAGTCGAAGAATACCGACTTCAAAAAGCCGAAACAGCAATTGACAAAAACTTTTTACCACACTTAGGTAGAAGCGAAGCAAATCGTAAAGAAAAAGCCATATTCCTAGGCGAAATGGCATACCGAATAATCCAGTTAAAAATGGGTATACGCCAACAAGACGACAAAGATCACTTCAAAAACAAACGTCTACGTCTCGGCGGCCCCTTACTTGCTGACCTTTTCCGCGTTTCATTCCGCAACTTAACACGAGACATCAAATACCAACTTGAACGCATAGGCGTAAAAGGCTCAATAATCACAGTATCTGCCGCAGTAAGACCAGGTATAATCACAGAAAGATTCCAACACGCCCTAGCAACAGGCAACTGGGGCAGAGGCAGAGTAGGTGTTACACAACTACTCGACCGAACAAACTATATTTCCACACTTAGCCATCTAAGACGCCTTCAATCACCTTTAAGCAGAAGCCAGCCAAACTTCGAAGCCAGAGACTTACACCCAACTCACTGGGGCAGACTCTGTCCAAATGAAACTCCTGAAGGCTCTAATTGTGGTCTTGTCAAAAACTTGGCATTATCTGCCACAATAGCAGTTGGCGTAAATCCTGATAGAATAAAACAAATACTCTTCGAAATGGGTACAATCCCTGCAGCAGAAGCAACAATTGACCAACGCGTTTCAGGAGCCAAAGTTTTCGTTGACGGAAACATTATCGGCTACCATAATTCATCTCAAGCAATGGTTAAAAGCTTCCGTGCAAAAAGGCGATCAGGTGAAATCTCAACAGAAGTAAACATTACATACTTTAACAAATCACAAACCTCCACAGAGGAAGTTCATGCAAACTCTGACGAAGGCCGTGTAAGACGTCCTCTAATTATCGTTGAAAATGGCATACCAAAACTTCAGCCTAAGCATATCGAAAAAATTGGACTAGGTGAATGGGCATGGGAAGACATCGTTAAAGCAGGCTACATAGAATACCTTGATGCTGAAGAAGAAGAAAACGCTTTCATCGCCATAACATATGATGAAATCAAACCTGAAACAACTCATCTTGAAATCGCAACCTACACTATACTTGGTATTTGTGCCTCAACAATTCCATATCCAGAACATAACCAGTCACCACGTAACTCTTACCAAGCAGCAATGGCAAAACAAGCTCTAGGTGTTTACGGAACAAACTTCCACAACAGAACAGATACACGTAGCCACATTTTACACTATCCACAAGTACCTCTAGTCCAAACAGAAAACATGGAAGTCATGGGTTACAAACAGCGTCCAACAGGCCAAAACTGTATTGTTGCAGTGCTCAGCTTTGAAGGCTATAACATGGAAGACGCAATCATATTCAACCAAGCCTCAATTCAGCGAGGACTATTTAGGTCAACTTTCTATCGTATTTACGAGGCAGAATGTCGACAATACCTCGGTGGATTAAAAGATAAATTCACAGTTCCTGAAGCTGGCACACGTGGTTACCGCGGTGAACAATATTACCGTCTACTTGAACCAGATGGAATAATTAGTCTCGAATCGCAAGTAGTTGGTGGAGACGTTCTAATTGGTAGAATTAGTCCACCAAGATTCCTTGAAGAATACAAAGAATTCGACGTAAAAGGTCCATCAATGCGTGACACCAGTATAGACATGCGACCAAGTGAAACGGGTATTGTTGATGGTATATTTATCACTGAATCCGGTGAAGGAAGCCAACTTGTAAAAGTTCGTGTACGTGATCAAAGAATTCCTGAACTTGGCGATAAATTTGCAAGCCGTCACGGACAGAAAGGTGTAATCGGTTTAATTGTTCCACCAGAAAATATGCCTTTCACTGACGAGGGTATAACACCTGACCTAATCATTAATCCACATGCTATCCCCTCAAGAATGACCATTGGCCAGTTCATTGAGTCTTTAGCAGGAAAAGCTGCAGCAGCCCGTGGAAAACCAGGTGATGGTACACCTTTTTCAAATGAGTCTCCAACTGAAATTCGAAATAATCTAGTAAAGTTAGGATTTAGCCATACAGGTAGCGAAGTTTTCTACAATGGTGCCACAGGCGAAAAATTCGTCGCAGACATCTTTGTTGGTGTTGTCTATTATCAAAAACTTCACCATATGGTCGCAGATAAAATACATGCAAGAGCTAGAGGGCAAGTCCAGATGCTTACACGACAGCCTACTGAAGGCAGGGCTAGAGGTGGTGGTCTTAGGTTCGGTGAAATGGAACGAGACTGCCTTATCGGTCACGGTGCAGCTATGCTGCTAAGAGATAGGTTGCTTGAAGAATCTGATAAGTACACCTTATTTATCTGTGAGACCTGTGGTCAAATAGCTTATTTTGACATGAAGCAGAGGCGTTATGTCTGCAAGATTTGTGATGAAAAGGTAAAGATTGCTCCTGTCACTGTGTCTTACGCCTTTAAGCTATTATTGCAGGAATTACAGAGCCTTTGCATTACACCAAAATTAAAACTTAAGGAGAAAGCATAATCATGGCATCGGAAGAATTGATTCATAAAGTAGTTGACGCAATTTCATTTGGTTTAATCTCACCAAAAGATCTCCGAAAACAATCAGTTGTTGAAATTCAAACACCAGATACTTATGATGAAGACGGTGCACCAATCACCGCAGGTTTAATGGATGGACGTTTAGGAACACTTGAACCTCGACAACGATGCAAAACATGTGGGAACACTGCAGTCCGATGCCCTGGACACTTCGGTCATATTGAGCTTGCTGTACCTATAGTGCACATTGAATTCACAAAAATTATATCTGATCTTATAAAGTCAACCTGCCGTAGCTGTGGGCGTATCTTGCTCTCTGAGGAGGCATCTAAAAAATCACGCCAAAAAATCGAAAGATTCAACGAACTACTTGGAACTATCCCAGACGAAGTTTACAAAGAAATCATGACCGATATCAAAGCAAAACAATGCCCCTATTGTGCCTCAGCTCAATACAAAATCACTTTTGAAAAACCAACAAAATATGTTGAAGCCACAGAATTAGGATCTGAACCCCTTACTCCAAGTATGATCCGTGAACGCCTTGAACGTATAAGCGATGAAGACCTTGAAATTCTAGGGTTTAACCCAAATGTTGCCCGTCCAGAATGGATGGTTCTACAAGTTTTACCCGTTCCACCCGTTTATGTTCGTCCCTCCATCACTTTAGAGTCAGGTATTCGTTCTGAAGACGACTTAACTCACAAACTTGTAGACATTATTAGAATTAATCAACGTCTAAAAGAAAACATGGAAGCAGGTGCACCAACACTTATCATTCAAGATCTTAGCGAATTGTTACAATACCACGTTACAACATACTTCAACAACGAAGCCTCCGGTATTCCCCCTGCAAGACACAGAAGCGGTAGAGCACTAAAAACCCTTAGCCAACGTCTAAAAGGCAAAGAAGGTCGATTCAGAAGCAACCTTTCTGGCAAACGTGTCGACTTCTCTGCCCGTACAGTCATTTCACCTGACCCCAACTTAGATATAAACGAAGTCGGTGTACCACAAGATGTAGCTATGCGCTTATCTGTTCCAGAAAAAGTGACCGTTTGGAACATTGAAGAAATGAAAAAATACGTAATCAACGGTCCAGAAAACTATCCAGGGGCACTCTACATTATCCGACCAGACGGCAAACGTATTCGTCTTGAATTCGTTGTTGACCGCACAAAAATTGCAGAAGCCGTAGAAACCGGATTTGTAATTGAGCGCCACCTAAAGAACGGTGACATTGCCATCTTTAACAGACAGCCATCCCTTCACCGCATGTCCATTATGGCACATTATGTCCGAGTTCTACCATACAAAACATTCCGTATGCACCTCTGTGTCTGTCCACCATACAACGCAGACTTTGATGGTGACGAAATGAACTTACACGTCCCACAAAGTGAAGAAGCCAGAACTGAATCATTATTACTTATGCAGGTACAAGACCAAATTCTATCTCCAAGATTTGGTGGCCCAATTATTGGTGCAATCAGAGACTTTATCACAAGCGCCTATTACTTTACTCAAAAAGGCAATTACGTTAACCGCGAACAAGTAGATCGCTTATTAACCACCACAGGTTACACTGGCGAACTCCCAAAACCTGAAATAACAGAACCACAACCAATGTGGTCAGGCAAACAAATCTTTAGTCTATTTCTGCCAAAAACTCTCAACTACGTATTGAAAGCAAACATTTGCCAAGGATGCAACAAATGCGAAGAGGAAAAATGCAAACATGACGCTTACGTCGTAGTTCATAATGGTCAACTTATTTCAGGTGTTATTGACCGACGAAGCATAGGGTCTGAACAGTCAGAAAGCTTACTTCACAGAATTATCAAAGACTACGGAACACAAGCAGGAAGAACATTCCTCAATAATGTTACACATCTATTGAAACTTTTCATTTCAATGAGAGGCTTTAGCTACACTTATGACCAACTAGTACTCTCACCAAAAGCACGTAACCGTATGGCAAAAACTATGGAACGTACACAGAAGAAAATAGATGAACACATTGAGAACTTCAATAACGGTACCCTTTCACGTTTACCTGGTCAAACTATGGAAGAATCATTTGAAATCTATGTTATGCATGAACTTTCAACCGCCAGAGACGAGTCAGGCAAAATTGCAGACGAAGACTTTACACTGGAGAACGCAGGTATCGTTATGACCCGAACTGGTGCAAGAGGCTCAAGTCTTAACATCGGTCAAATGGTCGCTTGTGTTGGTCAACAGTCAGTTAGAGGTAAACGTATCCTAAGAGGCTACGCCGGACGTGCATTACCTCACTTTAAAGAAAACGACCCACAACCCAAAGCAAGAGGATTTGTGTATAACTCTTATCAAGTAGGTCTTGATGCAATTGAATTCTTTTTCCACGCCATGGGTGGCCGCGAAGGTCTAGTCGACACTGCCGTACGTACTCAACAAAGTGGTTATATGCAGCGTAGGCTCATTAACGCACTTGAACATATCCGTCTAGAGTATGATAGCACTGTTCGCGATTCAGCTGGAGATATTATACAGTTCCGTTATGGTGAAGATGGTGTTGATCCAGCAAAAAGCGACCACGGAAAAGCAGTCAACGTTAGTCGACTTATCGAACAAATTAAAATCGGTGAAGAAAAAGGTGAACCTGCATCAGCAGACTTTATCAAAAAACAACTTAAAAACGTTGAAGACCAACTTACTCCAATTCTGCTTGAACAACTCAAAAATATCCTTTCAAAAAACAAATTAACCAAAGTAGGCGTAGAAAAAGCCACAACCCTAACCGCTGAGCAATACAAACGCGCTCTAATGGAGCCAGGAGAAGCAGTTGGTATCGTTGCAGCCCAATCTATTGGTGAACCCGGTACGCAAATGACTCTTAGAACTTTCCACTATGCCGGTGTCAAAGAACAAAACGTCACTTTAGGTTTACCACGACTTATTGAAATTGTAGACGCTCGCAGAATACCATCAACACCCATTATGACCATTTACTTAACAAGTGAAAACGCAAAAAGTAAAGAAGGCGCCGTTGCAGTAGCACGAGACATAATTTACACTTCACTTGAAAATATAGCATCAGCAATCTATGAAGACCCCGTTAAAGAAGTTATTGTAGTTGAACTCAATCGTGCAATGATGACTGATCGCAGCATAACAATAGATGAAGCAAAAACACGACTCGAAATATTAAATGCCACCGTTACAGTAATTGACGATTCACTTGAAATCAAACCAAAGAAAACAGAAGCACTAAAACGCATGTTAACTAAATTACCTGCAGCACACATTAAAGGTGTTCCAGACATTAAACGAGTACTAGTTACCGAAGAAAGCGGTGAATGGGTAATTCGTACTGATGGTTCAAACCTTGCTAAAGTCTTAGAAGTTACAGGCGTAGACACCTCAAGAACAACTACAAACAACATTCACGAAATCGCAAAAACTTTAGGCGTTGAAGCAGCAAGAAATGCACTAGTTAACGAAGCAAAAGGTGTGTTAGAAGACCAAGGGTTAGACGTTGACGTAAGACACGTCATGTTAGTCGCAGACATGATGACTACAACAGGTGATGTACAACAAATCGGTAGACATGGTATCAGCGGTAAGAAAGCAAGTGTCTTAGCTCGTGCCGCCTTTGAAATTACCATTCCAAACATAGTTGAAGCAGCCGTTAGAGGTGAAAGTGATCCTTTAGCTGGTGTAACAGAAAACGTTATAGTTGGGCAGTCCATACCAATCGGCACAGGCCTAGTTGAATTGTACATGTCCACATTTGAAAGTCAAGAAAAAGATGGAGGAAAAACTGAAGCATGATAAATATAGATAAAGCAATTGCATTAGCCGTCAAAACTGGCAAAGTTTCTTTTGGAGCCAACTTGGCGTTGCAGAATGCTAAAACTGGTAAGGCTAAAATGATTATTTTGGCCTCTAACTGCCCAAAAAACATAAAAGTTGATATAGAACACTATGGTAGAATCTCAAAAATTCCCGTGATAACCTACAAAGGTACTTCAATGGATCTAGCTGAAGTTGCAGGTAAATTCTTTATAATTTCTGCGTTAAGCATAAGGGAATCCGGTGATTCAGATATTCTTAAAATAATTGAAACATCCGAAGTTCAAGAAGTAATTGGAGGAGAGCAATGACAACCGGTATAAAAATCACATGCGACGAAATGCGTTATATCGCATTGTTTGAAAGTATAAGCGGCGCAAGTGTGAAGGACTGCATAATAGATGAAGAGCAAGGACGCGTAATTTTCATCGTAAATCAAGGCCAAGTAGGTGTAGCCATAGGTAAAGGTGGAAGAAACATTCACACCCTTGAACGAATGACTGGAAAAACACATGAAATAATCGAATACAGTGAAGACCCCGTTCAATTCATAAAAAACACCCTAAAACCTGCAGCTGTACGTGAAATTCGTGTCACCGAACGTACTGACGGCAAAAAAATGGCAGTCATAACTGTAAACCCAAAAGATAAGGGTGTCGCTATAGGTAAAAATGGTAAGAACGCCGAACGTTTGCGCTTTTTATCAAAACGATATTTCGACATTCAAAACGTTAGCATCACCTAAGTTCAGTCCGCGAATAACGGCTGACTAGGTGTTAACATGATAATTCTTGTAAACGCTTGTCTTTTATAATTGTATTAAACAGTTGTAACACATTTTTGCTTTTTTTTCAAAGTAAGCAAATCTACGTCTCATGACGTAGTAGTCTATCTGACTTATTATAGCATATTGTAAAATATGTATTCAGATAGCGTGCTTTTATTTTCTGTGGGAGTGAAAATTTTATAGCTAAGGTTGTCTTTTGATATGTGTGGTGATTAAGGGATGACAAGTAGTCCTGAAGATGAAATCTATTCGATAATGTTTAGTTCCTTTAAGCATCCTGTTAGGCGTAAGATTCTTCGTATGCTTGATTCTAAGCCTATGACTTTTATGGAGCTTGTAGAGGCGCTTGGTATTTCAACGCCAAATTTGACTTATCACCTTGAAAGTCTTGGTGACTTGCTTTCTAAATTGGATACTGGTCAGTATAAATTGTCTGCTTTTGGTAAGGCTAGTGTTAATACCTTAAAAAGTGTAGAAGATGCGCATAATGTTGAGCCTAAACATAATTGGTTATTTTTTAATGGCCGGTCTGTTTTTAGTTTAATGTTAATCGTGATTGTGTTTTTGGCAAGTTTTTCTGGTGTACAATACTATCAAAACAGTCAGTTGCAGTCTATGTATGAAGAAAATCAGCGGTTGATGTCTTGGGGTATGGGAACTAGTAAAGTTGCTAATTTTTTGCATAATGTTGTGCATATTGATACTCAAAGTTATACTGTTACTCTATTAAGTAACACTTTACAATGGCGGACTGACTTTGGAGGTGTATCTGAAGAAGAGGCTACGTATTCTCTTAATAGTAGAACAAGTAATTTGAATACACTATTTCGTTTCAGAAATGGCCATTTTTCCAGATATGAACTTGTAATGATTGAAAGCTACCCAATCTCCACCACTAATGAACCTAACAATTTTCTTATAAACGCTCATTCAATTCTGTCTGGTTATAAAGAGTATTCTGGTGATGCATACATAACAGATATGCTTAACCTTTTAAGAAAAGTAGAATCAACTCAAAGTATGACAGTAGCCGATGGTAACCTGAAGTTACGTGTCTATATCTCTGGTGCCTCTGCTGAGTTGCTTTGGATGTTTACTGAAAATGACATAGACTATCAGGCTAAAGGTTTACAAATGACTTTCCAAAACAACGTTCTAACCACTATGACCGATAGTTATTTTCTGTTCCAAAAAGGTAGCAGCACTATTTCTGTAACCCAAGAAAAAGCAATTGAAATAGCAGAAAATTATGTAAAAACCTTAACTCAAACTATTGAAGGAAAACCAGTTTCAGGCTTTAAACCGCAAAAACCACCCTTATCTGTCGAACTTGTGCCCCATACACGCGATAACTCTGTAAATCTGTATCCATACTGGTATATAGAATTCCGTCTCGACACGATTTACGCTGGCGGAATAAACATCGTTTCCATTGGATTATATGCTGACACAGGACAAGTTGCAGACGCACGACTACTCCGCGGAAGCATAGAACTCTAACAACTTTTTCTTTTGTTATCTCTCTCATATTTGACTTATAATTCATTTACACGATATGCCACTTTTTTTTATTTCATTGAACTTTAACTTTTTGATGTCAACTGTTTAACTGTTGCACAAACACTTTATATGATGCAAAAGAAATTTTAACTAATTTAGGAGTGTTATAAATTGAGTTCCCCTTTCCATGTTACAGACGCAAATTTTGAAGAGACTATAAAAAACAATAAACTTGTTTTCATTGATTTCTGGGCAACTTGGTGTGGGCCCTGTAGAGCATTAGCACCGACAATAGATGAAATAGCTCAGGAATACTCTGGAAAAGTCTTAATTGGCAAACTTGATGTTGATACAAATCCTTCTACAGCTGAAAAATTCCAAGTCTTTAGCATCCCAACGATGATCCTCTTTAAAGATGGTCAAGAAACTGAACGCCTTGTTGGTCTATCTGTTAAAAAGAACATAACAGCTCTCATCGACAAACATTTACAATATAGTCGATTAACTTAAATTTTAGATGAGTATTTGTTATTTATTATGACCCACAGCACAGATTTCCGAGAAGCAGCCCTAGCCTACAAACAAAAAGGCCACACCATAAAACAAACCTGCGA
>WREZ01000023.1 GCA_009779045.1 Candidatus Bathycorpusculum sp.
TAACCCTGGCACACCTTTGGATCCAGACCAGCAAGCAGGTTTTAACTTGGTAGAACTTATCGTAATCACCACAATAGCCGTCATAATAGCCGTTGCAGCAACTTTGTTAATACTTAGAAAACAACTAACACAAAAAACAGTTGATGCGATAAACAAGTTATAGCTATAACTCTTTTTTCCAGTTCAGCTAATAGCTACTGTTTGAAATGTGTCAGATTTTTTGTAGTTGTGATTTGTTGTTATTTTTGTTTAGTTTTTGGGTATTGTTTATAGTAGTCTTGTGGTTTTAAGATGACGCTTTGTACTCGTTGGACTCGTTTGTTGGTGTTGGCTTTTTTCTGAAATAACACTACCTCTTTTGACTTGCTAAATTTTTCAATTTTACCGTTGTCTCGAGTGCGTTCCAAATTTATGCAGTCATCAACTTGGCAGTTTAAAATGCATGCACCACAGTAAACACATAAGTCCTCTATGATTGTAACTTTACCTCCACCCCAATATAGAGCGGTTGTTGGACAAACTTTAATGCATTCTTTACATTGTACACCAAGGCACGTGTAGTTGTTGATGCTTATTTTGCCGTCTTGAAAAACATCTTTTACACCTGTTGGCGCTAAAAGGGCTTCTCGATTTTTTTTCTTCTCAGAACCAGACGCAGTGTCCTCTGCTAATAATCCAAAGATATCAATGCTTCCATTATTTTGAGGCATATCAACCATCACTAACAGTAACAACTAAAATTGTATAACGTTACAGATGATAATTATACTTATCCTATGATAAGTCTTTAGACTACAAGTTATCACATATGTTGCTGTACCATTTAGCAAATTTATTAACTGCTTTAGCTCTATGTGAAATATAGTTTTTTTCTTCTAAGGGCATTTCCGCAAACGTTTTCTCGCTATCCATTGGTTGAAAAATTGGGTCAAACCCAAAGCCAGAGTTGCCATCACCGTTGCGTTCGGTAAGTGTTATTTCTCCTTCAGTTTTGCCCTCAAAAAGCTGTGGACCTGTTTTTTGACTGTAGAATACTATAGCTGAGCAGAATGTTGCTTTACGGTTTTGTAAGTTTTCCATTAATTTTAGAATACCTCTATTTTGAATTGTCTTGTAAACATACGCTGAGTATGGACCTGGAAAACCTTCAAGGGCATCAATGAAGAGTCCTGCATCTTCAACAATTAAGGGTATATGACACTTATTGAATGCATCTATCGCACTGTCTTGTGCAATTTCATTTATATTATCACTTTGAGTTTCTTTCCCTTTCATACGCAACATGCCAACAGCTATCCCCCTAAGACTTAGGACACTGCGCACCTCGTTGAACTTGTGAAAATTACCCGTCACAAACAACACATTTTTATTTTTACCCAACAACAACTCTGTTGTATTATTGTTTACGTTCTTCAATGTAACGACCTCGCTTTTCAATTTCACTAATTTTCTCACAAACCTTTTCTGTCAACTCAACACCTAGCACTAAACGGTAACCTGCCAAAATATCCTTAAAACAGTTTTCCCAAATAGAAAAATGTGTACTCTGCAACGCACGCTTTAACAGGTGCAAATCAACACCTTTTGCTTCTAATTCAACATTTTTCTCGCCTAAACCAAAATCTACCAGAAAAATCTTACTTTGACTATCTAGTATCATATTTGATGTTGTAAGATCACCATGGATCAAGTTTTCTTTATGAAGCATTCCAATTAATTCACCAATTTTTAAACAAATTTCTCTGCAATCTGCTTTTGCATCACTGTTTAGGTATTGCTTTACTTGAACGCCCTCTATGTACTCCATTATAATTGTAGCTTCTGACACATTTACCATATAAATTAATGGCGTTAAAACTCCTGCAACTTTGGCTTGATGTAACAATTGAGCCTCATGTATTGTACGATAACTACGAATTTGTATATCAAGGAATTCTGGTCGATATTTTTTTGGCAATCGAACTTTAGTTATAGCTTTTTTCCCATACCAATTGGACAGGTAAAGACTTGCTTCCGCACCTTTCTTTAATAAAACAGACTGTTTTAATTCATCATCCATGGTACATCTACTCTATCTACGCGCCAACGTAGTTTTACATAACTTTCATCTATGGGCGTAACTATGCTGTGTGTGTAAGCTAAACTACCTGTCCATGCAATCATTGCACCGTTATCTGTGGCAAACCTCTGTGGTACAACATTAAACTTTGCGTCATGCTCCTCCGCAATTACCTTAAGCATTGCCTGTAAACGTTTATTGGCTGCCACCCCACCCGTTAGTAAAACTTCCTTCTTTTCAGTGTGAGCTAACGCCCGCTCCGTAACTTCTGCAACCATAGCAAAAGCGTGCTCTTGCAGACTATAACACACATCTTCCAGATTACTATTATTAACGTGAAGCTGTGTAGTTGCTGCTGTTAACAGCCCACTTAAGGATAAATCCATACCTTTCACCACATATGGTAGTGAGATAAAATTTTTACTTTTAAGTGCCAACTGTTCTACAGCAGCTCCAAGTGGTAAACCTTTCTGATTTTTTAAACCTGCCTGCCTTGCAAAAACATCAAGACAATTACCTAACGCGATATCTAAAGTCTCGCCAAAAACTCGATAACGTTTAGACTCAAACGCGGTAACCATTGTATTTCCTCCTGAGGCATAAAGTGTAACAGGATCAATTGCACCTGTTTTTAATTTTCCAATTTCAATATGTGCAATAGAATGGTTCACACCAACTAGAGGTATCTGTAAATATGCCGCTAAAGCACGAGCAACAGTTGCTCCTGTACGCAAACAAGGACCAAGGCCCGGACCCATTGAAAAAGCAATACATGTAAGATCTTTAGCTTTTATCTCTGCATCTGTTAATGCTTGCAAAAGAACTTTACTTGCAACTTCAGAATGATGACGTGCCGCTTCCCTTGGATGAATACCCCCCTCATCTGGTATGTAACCATCTACTGCGTTTGCAAGAATTTCCCCATTAAATTTGGCTATACCTACACCAAAATCGTCTGCCGTAGACTCTATACCTAAACAGTAACCGTCATCGATTAACGATATTTTCTGTACATTAACCATATGAATGAAGGTTCAAAGAGGGATACATATTTTTATCTGAAACAAACAATTTATTGCATTATCTGGAACTGATCTTAGCATGCCTAAACGTAATGACCTTGAACAAAAAGCGCTCCATTATGTGGTGAACACAGGTTATCAAGGTGTACTTCAATCCGACTTATGGCGGGAACTTAGCGCAAGCAGCCGCGAAGGTTCACGTGTATCCATTAAACTAGAAGAAAAGGGTCTCATACGAAGAGAAAAAGAACTACAAGACGGCCGATGGACCTATAGACTATACCCAAAAAGACTTCCTGCATCTATCGAAACCATTGTTGACTGCCCCTGTCTATTATGTCCAGACAATGCACGATGCGACCCAACTACTACAATTTCTCCTAAAACCTGCCAAAAACTAACTGACTGGATTTTAGGATTAGGAACCGAAAAACAAGCACAAACTATACTTACCGCCCCAAGCGAACCAAATATTTTAGAGGATGAATACCTTGCCGAAAGCTTGGATACGTGAAAGAAAAAGCGAATTCTACTACAAAAAAGCTAAAGCCGAAAACTACCGCAGCCGTTCCACATACAAACTAGTTCAAGCTAATGAAAAATACAACTTTATCCGACTGCGTAACGTTGTCGTGGACTTAGGCGCCGCACCAGGAGGCTGGATCCAAGCAGCCCGAAAAATAACCGGTAGGCATGGCTTTGTTTTAGGTGTAGACCTCAAACCAATCGAACCATTTCCCCAAGACTACATTCGAACAATCGTTGGAGACCTAACAGATCCAACAATCACAGAACAAATATTGTCCTTTTTACCCCGCAAACCTGACACAGTAATTTCTGACGCTGCACCAAACATTACTGGCGTATGGGAAGTTGACCACGCCCGACAAATTGATCTAGCAACTAAAGCATTAGAAGTTACACTACAAATTTTACGCCCTAACGGTAACTTTTTTGTAAAACTCTTCCAAGGTGACCTGATGGATGAGTTCGTTCAAACAGTTAAAGAAAACTTTACTGAAGTAAAGTTTGTTAAACCAGCTGCTAGCCGAGCAAAAAGCTCTGAAATGTACCTTTTAGCTTTAGGTTTAAAAACTAAAATCGAAGAATAAGTTTCACTTTTCTCTATTCTTTTTTGTTTGCAACTGCCCTCGTTATTAGCGCTAAAATGCTAACCTATAGTTTTGGTTGGAACATATTCTTTTTTATGTTTGTTACTATGTAACCTTTGGAAAAAGTTAAATTGATAGCGTTTAATCTTTATAATTAACTTGAAATTGAATCATTAAAAGATGGATGTGTTGTGTTGAGAGATATTTTGTCGTTTTGGGAGTCTGCATCTGTTAGGCGGAAAAAATTGTACTCTTTGCTTTTCATTTTCCTTTTGTCTGTTGTAGTAACGTTTGCTGGAACTTTAATGCCGTTAAGTGATGACGATGCAAAGGTGCTCTCCGATAGCGTTAATCAGATAGTTGCTGAAAACGATAGTTTGGCTTCTTTATCGGGCGCCATTTTTGTTAACAATTTTAGGCTTTGTTTACCTATGTTTATTCCTGTGTTTGGTGCTGTATTTGGATTGTTTGTATTGTTTTCGACAGGTATAGGTATAGGTGCCGTTTCAGTGGTGCAAGGAATGTCTGGTGGTGTTGCCTTATTGATGTTAATGATTACGCCTATTTTTTGGCTTGAATTTATCTCGTATACAATGGGTATGACTGAAAGTGTTTGGACATTTCGACGATTACTTCAAAAACGTTGGAGCTACTTAAAATGGACTGCAATGTTCATAGGTATAACTGCTGTGTTACTTGCAATAGGTGCCGTAGTAGAAGCATGGCTTATACTAGCCGTAGGTGTATAACCTACTACCTGACTTATTTTTTAATTATTTCTAAGCTGATGTCTAAGGCTTTTACACTATGTGTTAATGCTCCAATGCTAATTATATCAATTTCAGTTTGAGCATATTCTAGCAATGTTTCACTATTAATTCCACCACTTACCTCCAGCAAAACTTTATGAGACAACTCTGCTTTTTTGAGTATTTGTACTGCCTTGTTAACATCTTCTGGTGTAAAATTGTCTAGCATAATTATGTCTGCTCCTGCTTTTGCCACTTCAATAATATCTGTTGCTCTTGTTATTTCCACTTCAATTTTCTTACTAAAGGACGTTTTTTCTTTTGCTAACTTTACTGCTTTAACAGGACCTCCAATTACTGCGATGTGGTTATCTTTAATTAAAATCATATCATCTAAATGCAATCTATGTGGATCGCCACCGCCAATTGCAACAGCTTTTTTATCAAAATATAGTAAGCCAGGTGCAGTTTTTCGAGTTGCCGCAATTTTTGCAACAGAATTTACAGTTTTCAGTTTTTCAACAAATTTACGTGTAGCTGTTGCAATGCCACACATGCGTGATAACAAATTAAGCAGAGTACGTTCAATGGTCAAAATAGTTTGAGCATTACCCATTATTTGCATTAGAACCTGAGTATCTTTTACTTGATCACCATCAACGACATAGGCTTTAACTTTTAGATCCATGACTTGAGCAAAGATAATTGCCTCGTTAATACCTGCAACTATTCCAGACTCTTTAGCGATCACTTCAGCAGTTACAGTTAAACCAGCTGAAATAATTGCCGTTGATGTAACATCACCTTGTCCCACATCATCTTTTAGCAACTGTATGAGTTGTTCTTCCACAAGTTTTCTAGGCATGAACATGATTGTAACTTATTTTATCAAAGGTTTAAATGCTTCCATTGTTCCCTTAATTCCAAAATTAACAAATGCGTCTTGTTGCTGTGATTGTATGCGTCTGTTGTTTACCTGCTCAGAATTAGGGTTAGGTCATGTTTCACGAATTATGCCCTTAGGTAAACTGCTACAACAAGATGGGTGTGAAGCATTTTTTGCCTCAGGTGGTAAAGCATATGAACTGCTCACAAGAGACTTCAGACACGTGTACAAATGCACGCCAATTGCATGGTATGAAAACGCCTCTGGCATTGTCGTGCCCGCATCACTAATCAATATCATGTTTCCTCTACCCGTATTTAACACAGAAAATCGCCGATTTGAAATAAAACAGCCCAGCGCTCTGGAAGTTATACATCGATCTTATGATTTAAGAGCAAAACTACACGATGTTGCTCCCGACGTGGTAATTGCTGACGGCGACATAACCGCTTTACGAATTGCAGCTAAACGAAAAACTCCCTCAGTATACATCACAAATGTACTACGACCAACTTATGGACTTATGCGTTTTCTAAACCTTGGAGAATCCCTAACAGAGCAATACGTTAAACAATCTGCAAAAATCATTATACCCGATAACCCCCCACCATACACCATATCCGATTACAACATCGGCAACCTACATAATTCACGTTTAGAAGACAAAATAGAATATGTCGGCGCTTTCATGGACACAACACATATTCAAGGTTCCGATAAACACGTTTTTGCCCCTATAAGCGGCCCAATAGGCACGCGCTCAAAACTACTAAACATTATACTGCCCGTTCTTCAAAGAACTAACACCAAAGCAATAATTAGCCTAGGGGTGCCTGGAAAAAAAACCTCAGTAAAAATTGGCAACTGCGAAATTCACAGTTGGCTATCTGTAGCTGAACGCCAAGAGGCTATGAAAAACACTAAATATGTCATCTTTAGCGGTGGACACATAACCTGCTTTGAAACCATTAAATATGCTAAACCCAGTATATGCATTCCAACACAACCTGAGCAAGATGCAAATGCGTCTAAAATGCAAGACTTAGGGTGCTTAATAAAGGCTAAAAATCAAAAAGAACTCACATCAGCTATACAAAAAATGGAACAAAACCTCTTCTTTTACAAAAAGAACATGTTAAACCTCAACAAATTCTCTAGTAAACTTAACGGATTAGATAAAACCATTGAAATCATCAAAAAACTGTTCTGAATTTGGTTCTTCGCCAAAATAGGCGGGTAAAGGTAAATGGGCTGTATTGTGGGTAATAGTTGTGTAAAGTCGCCAGGTGATTTGTTTGAAGCAGATGAATAGACTGTAGTAGTATAGCGAAGGAAAACCTATGTGTCACCACCTAAAATAACGAAATCCTATTTTTAACGTTCACAGCCTCACGGAAACTATTGTACTCACATCTCTCCGTACAAATGCAAACGTACTTTTTTTTCTAAACCTAATAGTTCACACATATGTCCAACATGTATTGAGGAAGGACAAAAAATTTTGATGACAGATTCGTGTTGGTGTTAGTTTGTATTGAACTATCAAGGTAAGTTGAAGTGTTTAGGTGACGCTTAAGAAACACTAACACTATAAATACAATAACACCTGTAAAAAGAGTGCCAACGCCCATCAGAACGAATGGATGTGTGAATATAACATTTGGTGGTTGAGTCTGTTCTGGATATTGCGGTTGATCGTTACCATCAGATGTTATAGGTGATGTGGGCAGAGTTGCTGTTTGTGATGGCAAGGAACCAGGTATCGTAAATGTTTGAACCCTACTCCAATCACTATATTCAGCAGGAGCTACAACCCACACGGGACCTGGATAAGGCACAAACAATCTACCAGATAGCTCATTATATTTATATCCAACACTTGCTTGAACCCTGAAATCCAACTGAGAACCTGCAGCATAATTGACAATGTTATCTTCACCGACAATAGCACTCGACACAACAGTATGCCCAGAATTTGATTGAATAACATATAATTCACCAAAATCTCTCCAGTTCTCACCAAAATGCCCCTTGGCCTGAACTCTGTAGTATAGATTAAACTCTTTGCCATTTGGACCGTACGCTGGATCTTTAGTGTTTTCATCTATGTATGGTGTAAAGGGCTGGTTTTTAATCGTGACCTCTATAGTCAGGCTGTTTACGTGGTAACCTGGAGCGGTGGTTGTTGTTTCTTTTCCAGTATATTGATCAACCGTAGTTGTACTAGTAGGTGGTACATCGTAGGAGCTGTCGACAAGTTTTATACTGCTAATTTGTGGTACAGCCGGTTTGTATCCTGCTTGCGCAGACACAGGTGCAACCGTAAACACCATTAAACATGACACACTCAAACAGGCAACCAACAATAATACAGTACACTTACGCATACAAACCCTCTACCGGCGGTAGATTAAAAAGGTTACGCAAATACAAAACAACACAAAATATTTTTGACAACTGCACAGTTAGGTATTTTGGAACTTGTTGTCTTTTTGCGGGTGTTCATGTTAATGCTTAACGTACTTTTTCACGTTTTGGCGGTTTTTCTTTCTATAGATTTGGTTATTTTACGTGTTTTCTTTGTCTTGGATAAATTTACTGGTTTAGGTTTAAGTGTTTAATTTCACCGTTTGGTGCTTGTTCTTCAAAAATTATGGCTGTAAACTTGTAAATCTTGACGCTCTTTGTTAACCAGCTGTCAGGTGGTAATCCTGCTTTTATACAGCATTGACAAAGAAACTCTTCTGCGCTCCATTGCCACTCAACAGGCACCTGTGGCAAAAGCAAACCTCGACTATAACCTTTCTCTATAATTAGGCCGTCTTGTCCCACTTTAATTTGTTCTATGTATTTTTTAGGGTTATCAACATGTATAAGCTTCGGAGGTGTTAAAACACTAACTTCAAAAACACAATTATCTACTTCACCAAAAGTCATAGATGGAAAACGTGGATCCTCTGTTGCAGCATTTATGGCTGAATCAATTACAGCTTCTATAAGGGAACTTGTTGGGTAAGGATAACCTATACAACCACGCAAATTTTTCTCCCCCTTGTTAAATGTGTTTATGGTTACAAAAACACCACATTTCTCGTAAAGCTTAGGTAAAGTGTCTTTAGGCGGTTTTAGTGTTTGTCTTATGTTAAGAAAAGTTTTAACAGTATTTCTTGTAAGTTTAATTAAGAATTTTCCTTCTTCCAAAGTTAAGTCAAACGGCATATTCAAACCTCACGGTCAATTAATAAAATAAATGCGACAAGGAATAAAAAGTTAAAATGTAGTTGAAAAGGTGTTTTAGAATTTGATTGTTTCTTCAGTTACGCCTTCTTTTGTTATGATAAGGAAGTCAATTCCATCGCCGCTCATTGCATCTCTGTTTATTGATGCTTTAATTGCTCTGCGTATGAGTTCTTTTGCTTCTACAATATTTATTGACTCCTTATATGCTTCTTCTATGACACTTATAGCGGTCTCTGTCCCTGAACCAACTGCTGCATACTTGTCTGGGATAAGTGAACCTAAAACATCCAAAACAAACAATGCTGCACCTTCCTCATCTAAACCTCCAATAATAGTCTGAGTGAACAATGGCGCGTATCTACGATTAAAAAGAATATTTGCCATAAGTTTAGAAGCTGCTCTTACACTAATTTTTCTACCAACATCCATACTAAAAAGTTTAGCTTGAGCTTCCATCTCCCTAGATAAAACCTGCATATCTCCAATAAGCCCAGCGCATGCAACACCAATCTGGTCTGTCACCTTGAAAACCTTCTTACCACCTTTACTCATGATAAACCCACCATACGCGACACGTTTCTCTGAAGCTAAAACTAACCCATCAACACAAACAACACCAACAGTTGTCGCGCCAGGCATCCATGCCATACCATTAGGCGCTTGATTACCCTGAGCCTGCTGTTGATTCTGCCCCTCTTGAGGCATTACATGCATCTGTGGAATTTCCCGTAAAGATGGAAACTGAGATTGAAATCCATATCTTTCCATAACTTTCGCCTTTTCTCGTTGTAATACACAAAACAATGTATTAAGGTTACTTATAACCATACTTCTAAAACCAATTACAAAATATTTACAACACCTCTTCCTTTTCATATCCAAAATACCGCTTAACAATACCGACAAAAAAACAACACCTACAATAATCAACAAATTTACTGCAAATTTAAACCGAACATGTGCGTCTAACACTACAACGAACACAACTGCTGCAATTTCCTCTTTCTATGAGAAAAATAAGCCGCAGCATTACAACGCAACCTATAAGAAACAACCATCAAAACAAACGCCCTACTCCTAGGCAAAACCAACTGCGAAACAATAATAAAACAAGCCAACGACATCGTAACACTCACATTTTTTTAAAAGACTCCCACAAAACCGTAACAAACAACTGCGCAACAAAAACAAACAACATATGACGATACCACCCATCATACGACCGAACCTCATAATGCCCCATACCCAAATAACTCTTACACTCCAAAAAACACTGCTCAATAGACCAACGCGCAGACGCCAACCTATCCAACTCAAACACACTTGTACCCTCAGACATATTACTCAAAAAATACTTAACCGAACCATCCTCATACCTGCGAATATACACCCACACCCAAGACTTAGGCACATACAAACGACGATTCTCCCCAACACTCCGACAAGACACACAACGCAAACACTTAACATCCGCCACAATAGGCCCCTTAACACCCTCCGCAACAACCCGCCTAACCCAAGGAACCGACTCATCAGACAAAACCGACTTAACACTTACCGGACGCTCCACCGCACGCAAATGCTTATACCGCCTACCCATAGCCGAATTATTCACTGGCAACACCACCTCTGGCATTGCACGATAAATATGCTCAGTTTCACGCACCCCAGCAAAATAATGAACAAACTCAGGCAAACTATCCAAAAAGTCATGATCACTTCCAAACGCGCAATCACATCCCACACATTGGACCTCAAATATTTTGTTTTCAAGTACCTGTTGTATCATTTCTTTGGCTATGGTGTTTTTGGTTTTAAAGGTTAGATCTTTGGGGATTTGGCAGTTGGAGCGTTTTTCGGCATAATCATTACCAAACCAGTCGTTGGGTAAGTATAGTTGTGTGTCTATTAGTCCTATGCCTTTTTCTGTTGCGTAGCTTAGAAAGACTCCTGCTTGGCAGTTTTCTGTTTTGCCTAGTCGGCCGCAGTATTGGTGGGCTATGCCAGCTGTTTGTGTGCCTTTTTTTGGAAAGTCGCTTTCGTCTACGCTTAAGAAGCCGTTTATGTCGTTTAGTTGTTTGGCTAGTTGTGTTTGGTATTGTTGGGTTAGGTTTTGTTGCCATCCTTTGGATCGGGTTATGAATTGTTGCATGCCGCGTACTTGTTTTTCTCCTAGGAAGTGTAGGGCTATGGGTTCTATGGTTTTGCGGTTTAGGTTGCTTAGTAGTCCTTTTTGGTATGTTTCGAAGTATTTTATTTGTTGGGAGCGTGTGAAGCAGTTGTTGTAGTTTTTGAGGTATTGTTGTAGTTGTTTTGTTATTGTGGTTGTGGGTATTTTTTGTAGGATTTCTGTGTTGGGGGTTTTTGTGTTGTAGGGATTGTTTGTGGGTATCATTTTGTGCTCTTGTATCTTTGTGGTTAGGCTATCATATACTTTGTGTTCGTTGTAGTGTTAGGTTGGGTAGTTTGGGTGGTTGTGGTCTTAGGGTTTTTAATGGGTTTTTGCATTTTGCCCAAGCACACCTAACAGTAATTGGTCATGTTAATGGTTCAGGTGTAGGTATAGATTTGCA
>WREZ01000024.1 GCA_009779045.1 Candidatus Bathycorpusculum sp.
AGTAAAAACAGCATTAAAATTTACATTCTAACGACATTTTCACTGAGAGATGAAATGGGAGAGCGCCGCCTTACCATATTGCTACGGTAGGTTTGCGCAAACCCTTTCCCAAACTGGACGGGCTTATCTCTAAGCATCCAACTTTCCACTGCTGCCTTTCCAATAGGTTACCGCTAAAAAAACTCAATAGCTGGCTTAATTGAGGTCTTCCTCCCTAACTATCTCAAATCTTAGCCTATTTGCAACAGCTGTGCCCCTTCGCCACGCAGACGATTTCTCACCCTCAAACTACTACGAGCACTCTGCCCACATAGAAGAAAACCAAAGAGCTTCTTCTTTAGCGGATCCCCAGTTAACCCAATATGCTGGTACACGGAGTTGTCGGTTCTGCTTTCGTTTCGTTACCACCAAATCTCTGGCAGATCGCATGGACACTACGATAACCAACTATGCATTCAGCTTTCACAGTTGTTCCCATGCCAAAGGTTTCAGGCACTTTCCCCTGCCCAGTATGAATGAGAATTAGAAACTCGCATTCAACAATCAGCTTAAACCTCATACTCCTCAACATTGCAATTCAGTCGCGTCAAATTGCCTCTAGACGACTTATCGCTTCTCGACCATGCTATTTTCCCGTTTAGTTTTCACCGCTTCGGTTAGGCCGATTGTTTCACGCGTTATCTTGCGCGGCAGGACCTTATCTCTGCATCATATCAGACCCTATCTGGGCGCACCTGAATACATACTTTTACATACTGTGTTCTTTTTTCCACATTGGAATTTGATGTCTTTTAAGTATGCGTGCTCCTAAACTATACAAAAACGTTCCTGTTATTACTAAAGCAAAGGTAAAAGCCAAAACCATTAACCACAAATCTGAAAAATTAAGTACATACATCATAACAAGAAGAACAAAGGCACCTCCAAATGCAGCAGCACCGCCACTAACAAGAAAATTGCCGCATATTTTTGCTGTTTTTTTATCCATTTTGATTCACCTCTTTATTATTAGGCCTTTTTTGTTTTATGTGTTACTGTTAAAAAGGATAGATTGAGCTTCAATTAAATGAATGGTTTCAAAAAAAGGCAATTTACATTCAGCCTTAACTATGGCAGATAAACCGTATTCAAAAAATTTTTGAATGGATAACTCTAAACCGGTCAAACTGGACTGCAACAAAAACACTCGGCCAGACGGTTTTAAATGCGCAGAAACCTGAGGAATAAAGCGGTCAATCACATCACGCCCATTAGCACCGCCCGCCCATGCACGTCCAAGCCATGTTTCAATCTCATGTGGCTCTGAGGGTAAATAGGGGGCATTAAATAATATTAAATCAAATAGAGCAGAATTATTTAGGGCAGATAGTAAGTCACTTCTCAAAAAACACATGTTATCCTGTACATTGTTAAGGGTAGCGTTTTGTTTTGTACAGTTAATTGCGTATGGATTAACATCAACAGCTAACACATATTTGGCGTTTTGAGATGCTGCCAAAATGCCAAGAATTCCACAACCAGTACCTAAATCTAGTACTTCATCACCTTTGTGGATCGTGAGATTTTCGGCTATCAAAAAAGAGTCATCGGAGGGTTCAAACACTTCGTTGGTTATGTCAAATTTTAGGTTTTGGAACCAAACGCGTTTAATGGGTAAATGCATTGGCTATGGCTCCAAAATTTTCAGGGGTAATTTCGCGGGGACGCATTTCATGATAAGGTAAGGCTTTGATTATTTTTTGGAACTCCTGTGGACTTAGTTTCAATGTACTTTTGATGAAGGGGGTTAGGGCGTTTGAGAGTTTTTTGTTTCGTTCGGTAAATAACCATTTTACCATGTGTTCAAAAAATACGGGGTCTTTTACAGTAAAAGGAGCGTGGGGGGGTTGCCAGGGTTTTATGCGTAAAATTATGGAATCTACTTTTGGTTGGGGATAAAACAGTTCTTTGGGTATAGGGTCTAAGAGTTCAACGTGTGCTTTTTGATAAACAGTAACGGTTAACCAATTGTATAGTTCAGTTCCAACTTTTGCAGCAAGTCGGTTGGCGAATTCTTTTTGTACAATTAACACTGCACAGTTGATATGGTGTTTTAATAAAAAGAGTACAAGTTCAGAGGATATGTAATAGGGGGGAGCTGCTATGGCTTTGTTAAAAGGAGGTAAAAGGGCGTTTAATACGTCGCCTTCAACAATATGGAGGTTATCAAGTTTGTTTGCTTGTTGATGTAGTACTGAGGAAATTTTGGGGTCTTTTTCAACGGCAATGACCTTTTGGCATTTGTTGGCTAAAAAGCGGGATAAAAAGCCAAAACCAGCGCCTGCGTCTAGCACTACATCAGAGGGGGAGAGCTCGGCGTAGGAGGCTAGTTGGGGATAGAGGGTGTGGTCTATTAGAAAGTTTTGTCCGAGTAGTTTATTTGGTGTGATTTGAAAAGTTTGTAGTAATTGTTGGGTTTCTTCAAAGCTCATTTTTGTTACTGTACCCTAGTGAATAGGCGGTATTTGCTATCGCCTTCAAGCTCCTCCATGACACGTTTAGTTATTAATTTGGCAGGGCTGGGCAGTTCTGTACGTTTTTGTATGTCGTCAAAGCTTTCAAATGGTTTACGGTCGCGTTCGTTTATGACTTGCCACATATACTTTTTGCCTATGCCGGGAACTAATTCTAGGGCGTGCATGCGGGGTGTAATGGCGCGGGCTGTGTTGAAAAAGTTTACAAACCATTTTTCACGATCAAATATAATTTTTGTTATAACGGTGGAGAGTTCGGTTTTAGCGGCGGCGGTAAATTCTTCAGAGTTTACGCGTCCAATTATGTATGTTACTTCTTCGCGAGAGGCTTTACCTACGTATACGCGGTCTCCGGGTTTTAGTATTAAGCTTTCTTTTACTAATGCTTCAAGAACAGTAAAAAATTCTTCTCCAATGCATTGGATGAGAGCTCCCGCTCGATAACCTGCTCGTCCAGAGGGACGAAAACCAGGTTTACCGTGGGGTAAGAAATCTAGTACATAAGCATACTCTTCGTAACGCTTCTCCATGAATAACCACTACAGCCTCAACTATTGTAATCATAATAGTATTACGTTAACGCTTAAAAATACTTTGCACGTATTACTATTTGAGGGTTCGATTTTCGGCTAAAAGAGAGACTATTTTTTCAAGCTTTTGAGTCTCTATAATTTTACGGCCACCAGCAAGAAAAACGCGTAACTCGTCAACAGTTTCAGGCATGCAATTTACAATTTGAACTGCTTCAACCTCGTCTAACTCGTAGTCCTTAACAAGAAGTGCTAATACTTCGTCAGCTTTATCAGGGGTAATTTTAGAGAATTTACTGACATAGTCAAGGGTTCGACGTTGAAACTGGTCAAGATTCTCCTCGCCTATAGAGTCTAAAAGCTTTTTAACCTGCGGCAAAGTAAGCCGAGTCTCACGTGATTCAGATTCGTCTTGACTCATATCACTCAGGTCCCAGTATATGGCTCTAAATGCTCACAACGCACAATAATAGTCTTAATAGACTCACCTTGAGGAACCTTTACAACATATCCTCGACCACGCTTTTCCTGAATAACACCAATTTTACCATGGAACCGTTTATGAGGCATACTTTTCTGTACACTAGAATTCATTTTTATAATAACTTCAGAGCCAAGCTCATATTCATGAAGTAATTTGCTAATATTTGGTTTTCCACGCTCACGCTGAGGCTTACGCAACAAGCTACGAGTACCAGAGTAATAACCTTTTGAACCTCTCAATCTATTTCACCTTAACTTTCACTATTATTATTGTTATCATTGTCTAATATGACGTTAAGCACATCAAGCTTAAGCGTCTTTGCCCTGTTTCCAAGCAAACCTGAAACACTTGGAACTGTTCGACCTTCATCGCCAGACACTAACTCTTTTACATAGAGACCGCCTTGACAACGAATTTCTATCAGAGCCATTCTAAGAGACACCATCTTAGCTGTAACCTTATATATGTACCTTTCCCGAACTAAGTCTGCCCTTCTATGCAAAACACGCAAAGGCGTCCGCTGCTTTACAATAATACCTACAAGCGTCTCCTCAATTAAACGCAAAGCCACATCAGATAGATCACATTCAAACTCAGCAAGCAACCTATACTCTTTTACAGCCCCCTCACCCCGCTTAAGCCGACGCACACCATCTTTAGTTGCAAAATAAAGCCCAGAAACCTCAACTTTACCCACCGCACCAGAATTAATAGCCGACTCAATGACCCTCAAATCAAGAAAACGTTTCTTAGGCTTAGACACCTCAACAATAAACGGTCGCCCCGACCCCAACATACGCGCATCAATATCCTCACGACCAGAAGCATGAAAAAAAGAATCCACACCCTCACACGCCTCCAAAACAGGAACAGAAGAAAACTCTTCAACTGACTCAGGATACAACTTCCCAGACCCCCCACATCGCTCACAACCACGCCCCCGACAACTCGAACAAAACCATTTAGACTGAGAAACCGTACGAACAAGCTTGCGATACCTACCCCCCACAAATAAGGGATTAACTTGAAGCTTAATTTTATCCAAAAACGGATTAAACATCACCACAATATCGGGAGTCAAATACTCCACATCCTTACCCGTGCAAACACCCAAAGCCTTACCAAAAAGCCTACCAAACTCATGACGCATACTCTCAGCAGTACTAATACCAAAAACAGCTTTAAACTCATCCTCACGCTCCTCAACAAACACAGGCAACTCAACACCTACAAGATAAGTAGAAAACTCATACCCGTCAAGAACAGACAACGCTTTCTTTGTCAACTCTTCAACCTTACCAAAAACCCCATCACACAAAAAACACTTCTCAGGCGATACCCCAGGTTCATGCTTTAAATGCTTTAAAGTCTCCTTAGCAGTCCTCGAAAAACCATTCACAGACAAAACCTCAAGCTTAGAAAGACCTTCAGTATATTGTTCATTTAACAAATCATGATTGGCCTGCATAGTTAAAACAACCTTCAAAGAATGCCCTCTAAGATTATTCTCCATACTATAACCTAAAGCAGCAAATTGCCTACCAAGACAATGATCACAGAGAGGATACTTACTAAGAAGCTCAAAAGCCTTTTGAAACACATCCATAAAAAATACCTACACGTTAGTATTTACTATTTAAAATTAGGCGGAATACCCCCCATACCCATACCCATGCCACTTTTACCGCCAAGGCCAAAGGGTAACTTCTTTTGTCGCTTAAACGTTTTTAGCATCTTACGCATCATAAGATACTGTTTTAACAACTCTTTTACTTCTTTTTCAGTAGTCCCCGAGCCGCGAGCAATACGTTTTGCACGAGAAGAATTTAACATTTTAGGATTTTCCTTCTCTTCAGGAGTCATTGATTGAATAATTACACGCCACTTATCAAGACGACCCTCAGCACTATTTAACATCTCATCAGGCACATTATAAGACATCCCGGGAAGCATTTTTAACACTTTACTAAAAGGCCCCATATTCTTAACAGCACTAAACTGTTCATACATATCAGTTAAAGTAAATTTACCACTAAGAATTTCTTTAGTCTTCTTCTGAGGAACCTTTATCTCAGCATCATGCACCTTCTCTAACAGAGTCTCTAAATCACCCATACCCAAAAGACGCCCAACAAAACGAGAAGGAATAAAGGATTCAATATCTTCAACTTTTTCCCCCGTCCCAATAAACTTTATCGGAGCCCCCGTCGCCGCAACCGCAGAAAGAGCCCCACCACCACGAGAGGAACCATCAAGCTTAGTAACTATAATTGCGCCAATAGGAGTAGCTTCATGAAAAGTTTTTGCCTGAACAAGAGCCTGCTGACCAATGGTACCGTCAATAACCATGATAACCTCATCAGGCTTAATATTCTTCTCAAGATCCTTCATCTCCTTTATAAGATCCTTCTCCTCCTTATGGCGACCCGCAGTATCAACAATAATTAAATCCTTATCAGCATAAACTTTGAGACCCTCACGAACAACCTTAACAGGATCATTAGCTTTTGCATCACCAAAAACAGGCAAATTCATTCTATTACCTAACTGTAACAACTGCGCATAAGCACCCGGACGAAAAGTATCCGCCGCCACTAACCCTGGCTTAAAACCACGCTTCTGATAATACCGCGCCAACTTTGCCGCATGAGTAGTCTTACCAGACCCTTGAATACCCACAAGCATAACAACCTTCTTCTTACCAGGCTCAACTTTAAGAGGAACAGGCTTATCACCCACAAAACGAGTCAACTCTTCATATACAACTTTTATCACATGCTCACGCCGCGAAATCCCCGGAGGAACATTCTCATTCAAAGCCCGTTCCTCAATACGCTTAGAAATATCCAATACCAACTGAACATTAACATCAGACTGCAACAAAGCACGCTGAATGTCACGCACCAACTCCTTCACAGCAGCTTCATCAACAACACCCGCCTTAAACAACTTTTTTATAGCATTGGTCAACGATGAACCTAAACGATCAAGCGCCATCTAAACACACTCAAACAACAACAAACACACAACACCTTAAATAAAGATTACAGAACAAAAACCCATCAACACAAACATTGAGGAAAAAAACGCCGCAAATAAAGCCTCAGTTCCCCAAATAAATACTCTTCACAATTCAGACGGCTCTTCATGCATCATTGGCTTCAACCCACAAAAAGACAAACACGCAAATAAACATACCTAACAGAAAAAATAACTCACTTTACCAAACTAAAAAACACACAACAAAAAACAGAATACAACAAAAAGCAACAAGAAAATTGAAAAATAGTTTGGATAAACAGAGGCTCTATTTAACTCTGCTTATTTTTATTCGACCTAAAATTTTCCAGTATTCGATTTCCGCGCCGGCAACTAATTTAACTTTTAAATCCTCTTCATCAGGAAAGGGAGCATCAACATACTCATATGTTTCCAAATCCATGATTTGCACGCCAGTGGGATTAACTGCAAAAATTTGACCTGGACGTTTATCAATAATTGGAATTTCGGCGCTACCATCAACTGGCTTTACAAATTGTCTCTTTTGGTTATCAAAAACACCTATAGCAACAATTCTCGCTTTTGCCGCACCATGTTTCCCAGGTTTAGATTTTGCTATATCTACAATACGACAGGGTTCACCATCAATCATCATGTACCCGCCGACACGAAGTTCGCCTACATCAACTGGTTTACTCATACGCTCACCACAATGCTTTGTCTATTAATGCAAAGAGCTTAACAACACCCATATATAGATTAAGGTACGATATAACCTGAACGGTGACATTGTGTTCAAAAGCGCAGGAATAGTCGCTCGTTACGATAACGAAAAAGCCCTACAATTAACAAAAGAAATAGCAACGCACCTAAACAATAAAGGCATAAAAGTCTTCATCGAAGACACCTTAACCGACAAAATAAAAACACAAGCAGAAACAGTCCCCCTCAAAGAAATGAAAACCGACTTTATAATCACCATAGGCGGAGACGGCACCATACTACGCACATGCCTAAACAGCCCAAAACCAGAACCACCCATACTAGGCATAAACATGGGCGCCAGAGGATTTCTAACAGAAGTTGAACCCAATAAAGCATTCACCGCCATAGACAGAATACTTGAAAACGACTTCAGAGTAGAAAAATGCACCAAACTCTCCGCCAAAATAGACGACGAAACATTACCAGACGCACTAAACGATATAGTAATCTCAGCAGGAGAACCTTCAAAAATCCTCTACACAGAACTCTGCAAAGACGGAAAACCCATACTAAACTGCCAAGCAGACGGACTAATTGTCGCAACCCAAACAGGCGCCACAGGATACTCACTCTCAGCTGGCGGCCCAGTACTTGACAGAATGATGGATGCAATACTAGTTACACCCATATGCGCACTAACAGTTTTTAGATCAATTATCTTCCCCACAGAAGCAGAAATCATCTTAAACGTTATTAGACCAAAAACTATGTACATCATGATTGACGGCAATTACCATTATAGAAAAAGTGAAAACGGACTCACAGTTAAAATTACAAAATCAAATAACGTTACAAGTTTTATCAGATTCGAAAACAACTTTTATGACCGACTAAACTGTAGATTACTATTCCAAGGACCGAGATGACCAAAAATCATAACAGCCAATAATAATACACAAAAAAAAATTATCATATTAGACACATCAGCGTTTTTAGCAGGATTTGACCCTTTCTCACTTGGCGAAGAACAGGTAACCGTACCAAAAGTACATGACGAAATAAAAAGGAACTCAATGATACAAGTACGCTTCAACACCGCCATTGAAAGCGGCAAAGTAAAAATAAAAATACCCCAAGAAGAATACTCAAACAAAATAAAAAAAGCCGCAAACAAAGTAGGCGATTCATACCTTCTCTCTGAAACAGACCTACAACTCCTCGCATTAGCATTAGAACTAAAAACGCAAGGAGAACAACCAAAAATCATAACAGACGATTACTCAATTCAAAACGTTGCTAAACAGAATGGAATTGAATTTTATGCACTTGCAACCTTTGGCATCAAAAAACTGTTAGAATGGATACGCTATTGCCCTGCATGCCATAAAGAATACTCTATTAACAGTTCATTTACCGTCTGTCAAATCTGTGGAACAGACCTTAAAAGAAAACCAAAAAGAACAACAAGAAAAACAAAGTGATAACCACACCCTCACTTTTAGAGCAGCGCTAAAAGCAGAAGCAATAGTAAGCCTTCAGTAAGAAATATGGGAACAACAATCTGTTTTGCTTTTTTAAGCGCTTGGTCTACCAGCAAAGATAGAGTCTCTATACGTGATCCTCCAATAACACGCACGTTAGGAACGACTAAATGTTTAGAACCTGCTTTAGCGGGCACCAAGTTAGCTTCAGCAGATTTTGCAGCCTCTATAATGTAACTAATTAATTTCTCTTGATCCATAACCTCACCTACAGGATGATAACCACGACTACCCGTAACAAGAGCACTCACAGCGTGAGTATCCGTTGTAAAAACCTCACTGGAATCAAACCCAGAAGTAGATAGAGCAGACAAAACTTTTTCACGCAACCCAGATATCATGTTATTTCCATCAATAACTATGTATACGATTTTCTGATCATCCATTTGAACAGTTATAGCTGTTATACCCCCGGTTCCCATGCCTTCTTTAAGAGTAAAGTCCTTAGGATAAACTGTTGATGAGCCAACTTTGAAAGGCTTTTTTGGCATTGACGCAACTTTCTGAAGACAACGAAAAGCAGCAGCTTCAAACTCAGCTAAATGCTCAATGGTATCAATTACATCAGTTAAACTATTATGACAATTAACAGTTATAGTACAGTTTAATCCATACTTTTTAGCTTCCATTTGAACAATTTGCCCAAGCTCTTGAGGAAGATCCTCAGTAGTCTTTGGTGAAAGCGTAAAAGAAAGAAGAGCAGTATCACCAAAAACCTGACAAGAAACAGTGGCATACCCCTCAGATACTTGAACAAAAGGAGAAGCTAAAGTTTCAGTTGCTCCAAATTTGGCAGCCTCAATAATATGAGATATAACTTTGAAATTTTGTGTCTGAGAAGCTAAGTCAAGCTCATGACCTAAAAGACCAAGAGGCGTACAGGTTTGACACATATAAACTTCCTCAAAATGTTTCTTTAGTAAAGACGGTAAAAGACTACTACCTATATTCTTAAAAGGACCAGGATGAACAAGAGGCACAATTAATGCTGCTGCAGGTTTAGAAGAAAGGGAAGAGTCAAAACGCAGTAAGGTAACATCTATGTTAGCATCTTCACCCATTTTTTCTAAATGACTCTCAAGAGGACCATTCGCAGAGAGAACCCAATTTGACATAAAGGCCTTAAACAAAGGCAAAGCAGGCACACCATTAAGACGACAACCAATTCTATCCAAAGACCTAAGAAAAACAAACACCGCCACATAAGCAACTATAGGAACAAATATAAGATAAAACAAAAACACAGACACTACACTACCAGACACACTTAACCAAAAACCAAAAAATACACCAACACTAAGATAAGGCAAAAGCAAAACAGACAAAAGCTGCCGCGCAAAACCTGTAGAAGAAACAGCAAACAAAACAACAAAACGCAAAGTCAAAACTGCACCAAACCCTAACAAAGACAACCTAAACCACCAAACAGGACCTAACACTAAACCAAAACCCACACCCAACACAAGAAAAACCGCCCAAAACCCCCAACAAAAAAGCGATAAAGCCGCAATTCTACGCAATATAAAAATGGGATCTTTTAAAACTCTTTTACTTAATACAACATCAACAACAAGGGTTATAACAAACAGGGTTACACCAAGAAGTAAACCATTCATTAACCCCTGAGTTGTGGGAAACAGAACACAAGGTGACAAACCAATTATACCAATGCATAACACAGCTATAGCTAAAACCACCCACTTGTATTTGGGTAGAAAGAACATAGATGAGTAATGCTTCAACGCGCCATCCATGGAGTCATTTAAGGGAGCATTAGAGGTTGTGTTCACCATGCTTAACATCTCTATGTTTTAGAGAAACATTAGCATTATTAAAAGGTAGCTTTAGCTGAAGGAAAAACAGTTGACAATAAATACAAAAAATCATACTTTCAAACAAATAAGCAAACTAAATTTAGACAGAAAAAGCTCAAAATTTACCAACTATATAAGCTTGTAAAGTTAAAGAGCAACATAAAAAAGAGCAAAAACGTAAGGAGAACTGTTTTATCCTCAAAAAGGCACTTATATTAATTCTGCAAAGCCTATGCCAGCGCAAGATTTGCCGCGGTCCATATTTCACATGTTTGAAAGGAACGTTGGCAAGAAAATAAGAGTAATAATGGATTCAACCTACGGTTTTGAGGGCACCTTAGAGGCAATCACTCAGGAACCGGCAGGAATTTGGCTATCTGAGGTAGAGGCCATAGTTTTACGCACAACCCTTGCACAACCAATTCCACAAGTAGCTAGCAGAGAAGAAACAGGCGACATATATCTACCACTAAACGCAGTCCAAAGAATCGAAATATTACAACAAACACAAAACAGAAACAGATAAAATTTAAAAAAGAATAATACTTTTGTTGTTTAAACTGGGAAGAAAATTTTTGCCAGAACGGATACAACAATTAAAGTAATAGAAAGAGCCACTAAAAGTTCAGGTCTAATTTTAATGCCTTCAGTTTCTTCTTCGAAAAACCTAAGTAAACCAGCACTTGCAGCGGGCATCGGACCAGCTTCTTTTCGTTTTTTACTCATAATACTCACTATCTACCAATTATGTAATACTCATAATTTAATGTAGATTATTAATGTTGTGTAAAAAACAAGCAAGTTTTATTCTTAAGGATTTAAGACAGACAACAAATACATACATACACCGGTGACATAAATGCAGATTTGCGAATTCCAAAAAATGATGGAACATTTATACATAAAAAGCGACAAAGAAAGAGGCATAGAAGCAACTTTTAAATGGCTAAACGACGAACTGCAAGAACTCAAAGAAGCGTTAAACAGCGAAAACAAAACATCTTTAGAAAAAGAGTTTGCCGACGTCTTAGCATGGCTCGCATCCTTAG
>WREZ01000025.1 GCA_009779045.1 Candidatus Bathycorpusculum sp.
AACTTGTAATACCAAATAGGCCGTTCATTAAACAAAAAATCCTAAATTCCCTGAATACTGAGCACTACATCATCGACAAAATTTTTAAATTCTGTAAAATAGTCTCTAAATATAAAAATACGTGCAAATAGCGGTTTTTTATAACGTGCTTGTCGTGCGGTTGTAGTGCCCATTGGACACTACCGCAACAGTATAAAAAACGAAGAAAAGCAACTGTTTTGCAATTCAGAGTTGCTATTTGCGATGTAGTGCCCAAAGTTGCGGGAATTTAGGAAGTTTTAGAGAGGTTATTTGTGGTTTAGGGGTGTGTTCTGTTGTTTGATTGGTTAAGTACTGTGAAACAATTAAGTACTAATTGAGACGTCAATACCAATAGGTCGAGGTATCGCAACCGTAAGGTTACGATAATTCATTAAATTAAAGTGTGTATCCTCTTTTGGTTACCATTTTATTGTTAACTATTTTTGTTGCTGTGTTGCCTATTATTATGGTTGTTAGCATGTCGATTTCTTCGTTTAGTAGGTTTTTTAGTGTTGTGATTTTTGTTTGTTGGCCTTCTCTTCCTGCTTGTTTTACTATGCCTACTGGTGTGTTTGGGTTTATGTGTTTTGTTAGGATTTCGTAGGCTTTTGTTAGGGGTTCTGTTCTTCCTTGGCTTTGGGGGTTGTAGAGTACTATGGACATGTCTGCTTGTGCGGCTAATTCTAGTCTTTTTTCAATTTTTTGTAGGGGTGTTAATAGGTCGCTTAGGCTAATTACGGCAAAATCGCTAATTAGGGGGGCGCCTAGTATGGAGGCGGCTGATGAGGCTGCTGTTATGCCTGGTATGATTTCTATGGGTGTTTGTTGTGTTTTTTCTTGGTCTGCTACTTCTAAAACGATGCCGGCCATGCCATACACGCCGGGGTCGCCGCTGCTTACCATAACAACTTTTTTGTGGTCTTCATGGGCTTTTTTAACAGCTATTTTAGCTCTCTCTACTTCTTTGCCCATGGTTCCTGAAATAATCTCTGCGTCTTTACTTATGATGCTTTGAATTAACTTAATATACATTCCATAACCCACTACTACATCGGCCTCTTCTATGGCTTTGCGTGCTTTAGGGGTTAAATGTTCAAGACTGCCTGGGCCTATGCCAATGACACTTATTTGTCCTCGGCTATTGCTACTGTTGTCCCATTGCGTTTGGTTTTTTTGAGTATTAACTTTGAATTCTTTCCCGCTATTATCAATGCTGCTCGTTCGCAAACTCCTCCAACACCAATTTTCTCTTCAACCAGCTCTGAGTCTGGTGATAAATCATTGTGACTTAAACTACGTAATACTTCGACACTTAAAAATTCCAATGGTGCCCCAAACAATTTAGCCGCATCCAACATAGCAGCAGAATCACGCTTAATATCCACACTAGCAAAACAATCAACCCGCCCCGCAGGCAAACCAACTGTTTCCAACGCTATATTTATTGTCTCAAGCAAATGCTCACAAAGAGAATCTCTACGACAACCCAAACCCACAACAACCCTTCGCGCCCTAAGAAAAGTACACGCCACACTCAACTCCCTAAGATTTAACAGTTCCTTAGTTATAATAGCTCCAGCAGCATAACCCTCAACAATTTTTACTGCTTCCTCCACCTTATCTACACATTTAACCTCAAAACTCTCCTCCACTACATCTATGGGAATTTTGACATCTCCAACCAAAACTAGTACAACACGTTCACCGTTCACAATAGCTGCATTAACTGGTGCTAAACTCTTAGGGTTCTCAATAGTTAAATGCAAAAGCTTTGCAAGCTCATCAACACTCTGCTTTCCCATAGAATCCGATGCCGTAGTTATAACAGGTATTGCCCCTATACCTTTAGCAATAATTTTAGCTAAACCATTAGCTCCACCATAATGCCCCGATAACAAACTTATAACAAATTTTCCTGAGGCATCTACTCCAATGATTGCAGGATCAGAGAGTTTACTTTCAAGATAAGGCGCTACAGAGCGAATTGTTATACCCGTTGCCATAACAGCAACAATAGCATCAAACCTTCCATAATTTTCCTTAATAAAATCCCCAAATTTTCCCTCTAATTCACAGACACCGCTTTTAATATATTTCTTAGACGCAAAAATAGAATTTTTCAAGCCCTCATCATCAAGGGCTTGCCCTATATTTAGAGCAGTTTCTACGCCACGACATGTGATAGCAACAATAGCTATGCCCCTAGGGAACATTTGGCTCCTCACCTTTACGGAAGCCAGTGGTAAATGTTGGATCATAGAGCTTCGATAAATCATAAGCTTTTGGTTTCATAACTTTTCCTACAAAAATTAATGCCGTCTCTGTAATTCCTTGAGCTTTTACTTTCTCTACAATATCTTCTATAGTGCCTTTAACAATTTTCTGTTCAGGCCATGTTGCTTTATACACAACAGAGACTGGGGTGTCCTTGGCATACCCACCTTTTTGCAGTTCCACCATAACTTTTGCTATGTGAGGCGTACCTAAGAAAATAACCATAGTTGCTTGATGCTGCGCTAGTTTACTTATGCTCTCTGCTTCTGGCACAGGTGTTCTGCCCTCTGGACGCGTAATAATAACAGTCTGAGAAATATTTGGCAAAGTTAACTCTCGATTTAACGCCGCTGCCCCACCAAGTAAACAGCTTATACCCGGAATACGAAAATACTCTATACCTTCCTTATCAAGACCATCCATTAACTCTTGAATGGCACCATAAAAACTTGGATCCCCATCATGTAGTCGAACAACGTTTTCCCCTGCCTTAACGCCTTCAATCATAACTTTTAACATCTCTGGCAGACCCATTTTTGCACTATCATACAGTTTTGCCGTTGATTTAGCATATTTTAGATACTCCGGGTTTAGAAGAGAACCCGTGTAGACAACAATATCTGCCTGCTCAAGGTAACGCTTACCCTTCAAAGTAATTAACTCTGGATCACCTGAACCTGCCCCAATAATTACAACCTTATTCATATCTTATACACCACAGTTACCCTTATTGTTATTATTTATGATATAGTTTTTCTTTACAATTGCAATTGTAAAGTAATCCTCACTAATATCCCAACTTAATGCATCACATAGCTTACCAACAGTTACTGTTTCATTTGCCATACTACAACGACGTATAAGTGCAAGCGTACTGTTCTCTTTAAAACCTGCTCTTTCTAAAACTGGAACTAACTCTTTTAATCGATAAGCACATTTTATAAAAATCAAATTTTCAGAACATTTAGCTACTTGCTCAACTAACTTTTCATCGAGTTCTGAAGGGATAACTGTTATAAGCTCTTCCTTTTCTGCTAAGGGAATTCTAGCACTTGTAGCACAAGCATTAAAGGCACTAACACCTGGAATAATTTCAAGCCTTAAACCAGGATGATTTTTTTGTAGACTTTGATAAAGATAAATAAATGTACTGTAAAACATGGGATCTCCAAGAGTAATGAAAACCACTATTTTGTTCATGTTTACTTTTTGAGCAATAATGTTTGCATTTTTATCCCAAAGCTCCTGATTACTAATATCATCTTTGGTCATAGGAAAAATAAGTTCCAGCATTTCAGGTTCAATTTTTCGTTCATTTAAAATTTGTTGAATCATTGTTACTGCTAAGCTTGATTTGTTAACATTAGCCTTTGGAATGCATATAATATCTGCTGTTTGCAATGCCTTTGCAGCTTTAATGGTAATTAATTCTGGGTCGCCTGGACCTACACCTATGCCAATAAATTTACCTGTCATCATCATTCTATTTTCACCTATATTTTTGATGCTGAAACAATGGTGATAGGATTTCTTGCTATCATCATAGTTCCACTTTTAATTTGTTTTCCCTTAGCTACTGAAATATGGGTTACATCAACATTTTTGAACCCTAAAATTTTAAGTTCATCTATAGCTACTGTTGCAGTCTCTAAAAGAATAGAATTAACTACTATTCGTCCGTTCGGCTTAAGTTTAGATTGCACAACACGGAGAATATCTCGCAAGTTCATAGTTCCACCAACTAACACCGCGTTTGCCATAGGAAAATCTGCTAAATCTTCCGGAGCTTTACCCTGCTTTACACTAACAGTGTTCTGAACACCAAACTTTTCAACATTACTACAAGTTAACTTTACCGCAACCTCATCTTCATCAAGAGCATAAACTTTACCCTTAGTTCCTACTTGCAGTGCCGCCTCAACAGTTAAACCACCTGTTCCACAACCAACATCAATAACAGTGTCTCCATCATTTAAACGAGCTTTAGAAATGGTTAAAACACGTATTTCCTCCTTAGTTGGACCTGGTACATTCTCATCTGTAATAAAATACTCATCAGGCACACCAGACGTCTTATAATCCCAAATCTTTACCATTCTTTTATACATCCTCACATTTTGCTTTGATAACCATTACACATAACGCCCCAAAATCAGCTACCAAAACGCCTTCTAAACTACTCTTAGTAACGCGTTCATCGTTTAAAGTCAAGTTCTCGCAGATAAATACAGACATATTTGGATTAAACCCGGACTCAATAAGGTATGTGGCAATTTCTTTTGGCGAAAAAGTTTTTGCATCTGGCAAAAGTATAATATTTCTACCCATTTTTAAATAGGTTGTTAACTCTATTTTTTTTGCGATATCTATGCTGCCTTGATGAAAAGTAAATAGGCAGGCTTCATCCCAACTTAGCCCCAGTTTAGCCGCACAGGTTTGAATAGCACTTATTCCTGGAACAACATTTACCTCTGAAGCACTAATTAGGTTAGTGTTCAAAACGGTTTTAAGCAACCCCGAAAAACCTGGATCACCCGTTGACAAAATAGTTACTTGTTTACCCTCTTTAGTTGACTCTACTGCAAATTTTAACAGTTCCTTCAAGTTTTTAGCTGTTAAGGTATAACTTTCACCATGAATATCTTGGCTAAATAGATTAAGACAGCGCTGCGCACCTATTACTATTTGAGCTTCTGAGACAATTTTCCGTACAATTGGCGTAACATACTCTACACTGCCAGGACCAATACCTACTATGTCAAGTTTAACCATGGCGTTTGCTCCTTTGCAGTTTTATCCATACCTAAAACTTTGCCGTCCATGGCAACAATAACTATACTAATTTTTACCTTATTTTCCACCCTATCCCTAACCCGCTGATTAACCCTATCTGCAATTCGATCATATGTCTGCTCTAAAAGATTTGTTTGACGTAGAATTTCTGAGGCCTCATCAGACGTGTTAGCTAATAATAATTGATTAATTATATTAGTTGATGCTCCAACAGCTCCCGCATAGGCTGCAATAACTTCATTGCGAGCATCACCCGTTTTATGGTGAGTGTTAAAGAGGTTTGCTGCTAACTTTACTACTTTACCTGAATGCCCTATGAATATAATTTCTTTAACGCCCTTTTCAACCGCTTTATCTAGCATGTACCCTACAAAATCACCTGTTTGAACGATAGCATCCTCTGGAACTTGAAACTTCTCTTTAGCAATTCTCTCACCTATATTACCTGGAACAAAAACTAATCTCTTATAACCCCTAGCTATTGCCACATCAATTTGAGGCACTAGGGAGCGTCTGCAAGCTTCAAGCGATAAAGGTTTCACAACACCTGTTGTTCCCAAAATGGAAACCCCCCCTTTAACACCTAATTTAGCATTTGTCGTTTTTTTAGCAATATTTGCCCCCTCAGGAGCACTAATAATTACCTCAACACCCATGCCCTCTGGCAAAACTTCTCTTACCGCTTCAGTTATCATAGCCATAGGCACAGGATTAATAGCCCCCTCCCCAATAGGCACCTGCAAACCAGGCTTAGTAACCACACCCACACCCACACCATTTTTAATAACTACTTTTTGGTCATTTGTAATTTTAACCGTGGCTACAATTTCCATTTTATCGGTAGCATCTATGTCTTGACCAGCATCTTTTACAACAATAGCCTCAGCCGTATTCTCAGAAAGTTTCCGACTGGATTTTACAGGAACTTCAAAACGTAAACCAATAGGCGTAGGAATAACTACACAATTAACCGGCTCTTTAAACACTGCTATTGTCGCCGCCTTAGCGGCTGCCGCAGCAGTTGCCCCCGTCGTTATACCATATTTAAGAAACCTCACTATTACCTTTCACCTATTAACCGTAAAGCTTACCTTCTGCAATAGTAAGAAGCGCATTAAAAACAGCAACAGCAATAGTGCTACCACCCCTACGCCCACGAGTTACAACATATGGAATAGGCAACTTTTCAGCCACTTCCTTAGATTCCGCAGCCCCAACAAAACCCACTGGAACCGCAACAACCAAAGCCGGCTTAACCTTACCTGCCTTAATCTGATCTGCCAACTCAAACACCGCCGTTGGAGCATTACCAACAAGAACAACTGCGCCATCTACTAAACCATCCTCTATAGCTAAACGCATAGCAGCCGCTGAACGCGTCAAGCCCTCCACTTTAGCCAGATCCATCACACGATCATCATTCATATACGTGTAAATTGTACTGCCAAACTTTTTCAAACGCGCCTCATTTATACCCGCTTTTACCATTTTAACATCCGTTACCACTTTTGCGCCAGCCTTAATGGCCTCTACACCTGCACTAACCGCATCATCACTAATTGCTAAAAGCTTAGCAAACTCTGGATCAGCAGTAGTATGAACAACCCGCTCAACAATAGACACTTTATCCTTTGACAGCTTTGCCAAATCATCTCCAATAGCTTGACGTATAAGCATCATACTTTTATCTACAATTTTACCTGCCGCAGAAACAGAATAAGCATCCCTAACCTCACTATCCCTTCTAACCTCACAACCTAACGCTTTACACGCTTTTTCTTCCAAAATCTCAGCAATACGCTCATCACTACCTATCGGCTCCCCATACACCAGTTCAATACCCTTAGCTTTTAATTTATGTTCTTTTTCTTTCACACCAATAAGACCTGGAATATCTTCAGTAGTATGAATTCCAGGAGCAAGAAACGCAGGAATTAACACAATTTTCGATACACCATTCTCAGCAACACTATCAACTGCCTCATAAACCGTCGGGGTATCACGAACCATAAAAGCAATTTCCACTACCTTAAATTTACTACGATTACGCAACATAGCAGCTATTTTCTCTAAATTCTCTCTATTATGAGGCAACTTACTACCATGCCCAATTAGAATCAAACCAACATCATTCTCATTCTTTAGCATCTTTACCAAAACCATTCCCCTCTTTATCAAACAACTTTATTGCAATATTAATTGTTTCCTTATCATCCTTAATAGCCGCTATACGCAGATTCTCGATGACTGGCAAAAAAGTTTGTTTAAGGAGAACACTTGTCAAGTCGTCAATAACCTTACGCTTCTTATCATCAACATCCCCTAACTTACTAATCGCTTTAGCTAGCTCTGTCTGTCTTATCTGCTCCGCATCAGATAAGAGAGATGAAATAATTAACCTCACTGAGAGCTTTTTTAAGTCATCATCTATGATAACTAGCTCTGTATCAATCATGTTACATGCCGTTTCAACACATTTCTGACGTTCAGCTAAGTTCTTCTCTGCAATAAGATGCAAGTCATCTATAGTATACAAATTTACATTCGATAATTCCTGAACAGACTTCTCAACATTTAACGGATTCGAAATATCAATAATAATTAAACTATTTTGACTCGTACGCTTACTCATACTATGAGATACGATTTCTTTAGTCAACAAAAGATGTGGCGCCGACGTAGCACAAATAACAACATCAGCATTAACCAAAACCTCTTGAAACTTGTCAAACCTTACCGCCTCACCACCTAACGTCTCCGCCAAAGTCACCGCACGAGAATACGTACGATTAGCAAAAAGAATAGGACTCAAACAACGCCTAGCCAACGCCTTAGCCACTATAGTACCCGTCTCACCCGCACCCATAACAAGAATTTTCTTATCATCCAACTTATCCAATAAATTTGCTGCTAGTTCTACTGACGCTGAACCAACTGAAACCGCTCCCTTACTAATGCCAGTGGCATCTCTTATTCGCCGTCCAACAGTCATTGCACGGTTAAACAAATGTTTAAGAATTGGGCCTAAAGTTTTGGCTTTTTCAGCTTCTAAATAGGCATCCCAAACTTGGTTAAGAACTTGTTCTTCTCCAATAACCATAGACTCTAATCCTGATGTTATCCGTATCAAGTGTTTGTATGCTTCATGATCAAGTGCTGTTTCTATTGCTTTAAATGCCTCTTCATAGCTGAGTGTTGAGCGTTGAGCTAAATGCTGCTTAGTATCTTTGAGTGTTTCTTCGCCCTTTTCACTTACAATGTACAATTCAATACGGTTACAGGTTTGAAGAATTAAGCATTCCACAACGTTTTCCATGGTTTGTAATTCAGCTAATGCTTGTGCTTTATCTTTGAACACTATTGATTCCAGTAATGGAACGCGAGCTGTCTTGTGTGTTATGCGTATGTTGATTATGTGGTCTGTCTTTGTTGAGGATTGCATGGCTGGATAAACCATGCAACTTTAAATATAAGCTTTCCGTAAATTAACGCTGGAGAGTTTTGGGTGTCACTTCGACGAAGAATAGGTTTAATTTATCTTTCTGGCACTTTGCCATGTTTTGAAGACTTTGGAAATTTACCTACTGACTTGGTACGTGAAGATGGGCTTGTAGATGGGAAGCCTGCTAGTGAAGTTTTAGACATGTTAATTATTCCTAGTGGTAGTTTGCTTGAGTCTCAAAGTGTTAATTCTATTGTTTCAGACGAAATTTTAAAGATGGCTAAGGCAGGTAAATTTGTTCTCGGTGTTGGTTCGGGTTTTCAGTTGCTTGCTAAGCGAACGGTTGTTGGACGTTTAGCTGCAAGTTCTATTGTTCGTGAGGGTTTGGGTTTACTTGATGTAGAGTTTAATTCGCTTATTTGTACGGATCAAGTTAAGGTTAATGTTGTTGGTCAAAGTTTTCTCTCTGATAGTGTTGGTTTGGAGGTTTCTGGTTTTCATTGTCATACTTGTGGTGGTGTCGTTTTGCCTGTTGATGTTGATGATGTTAAGCCTGTATTGGTTTCTCATGTTGAGCATGTGAATTATCGTAAGGTGCCTCAGGATTTGGTTTCTGGTGTTGCTAATAAGGCGGGTAATGTTGTTGGTGTTTTAGTGCATGAGTTACTTGATCAGTCTGTAATTGTAGAGGGTATTGTTAAGTCTCTTGGATTTGACTTGTTAGATTTGCAAGAGATTCGTAAAGTTAATGCGTTGTTGGTTTCTGAGATGAAAGGTGAAATAGGTATAAACACTAATATTCATCCTGTAAATGCGGAGGTTAGGCGGTTGCCTGTTATGGTGTTGGTTACTGCTGTGGGTAGTGGTTCTGGTAAGACTTTTCTTGTTACAGGTATGGCGGGTGCGTTACGGAAGCGGGGTTATGATGTGGGGTTGATTAAACTTGGTGGGGATGTTCGTGATTCTGTTCCGGCGCTTTATTTGGTTAAGGGGGCGATGCGGCGTTATTGTTCAATTAAGATAAGCGAGAGTGGTTGGTCCTCTGTTTGGGAGTCTATTAATCAGGCTTGGGGGGAGCATAATTTCTTGTTTGTTGAAGGTGCTATGAGTGCCTTTACTGGGATGCTTAACAGTAAAATAACTAGGCCTGCTTCAACTTTGGAGGTTGCTGCTTCTTTAGATGCGCCTATTATTGTTATTGTTACCTGTGATAAGGAAGGTGTTGAGGGTGGACTGGTTAATGTTTTGAATTATGTTAATGTGTTAAAAATGTTAGGGGTTAATCCTGTAGGTGTGATTCTTAACAAAATGAGTACAAGTTATCTTACTGAAGATGATAAGCAGACTATAAATCAGGCTTTTAAGAATGTAGGTGTTGAGCTTATAGGGGTGGTGCCTAACGTAAAGTTTGAGCAACATAACGTAATGGTTCCTGAAGTCGATATTTGTTATGAAGCCTTTAGCACTCATGCTATGGATGTTGTTGAACGTTACATAAATCTGGATCAACTTGTACAGTTAGCTCAAGCTCCTAAACAAGTTAATGTGGATTATGTGGCGTTTGTTGAGAAATTCAAAAAACTATTAATTAACTACTCATGCATTTTTCCTTAAATGTAGGTGTTTTTGTTGTTTATGGATTTTAAACTTGATAACAAAACTGTTGTAGTTATTGGTGGTGGATGTGAGTGTTATCGTAAACTTCAAAACTTTCTTGACAGTACTGCTAAGGTAACTGTTTTTAGCGCAGAGTTTTCTGACACTGTGAAGGCTCTTGCTGAGCAAGGAAAAATTTGTTTATCTCAAATCCAAATTACAGATGCTCAAAAGTTCATTGATCAATTATCTCCAAAGCCGGATCTGTTTTTGGCGGTTACGGATGATTCTAATTTAAATGTTCAACTTGTTAGGGCTGCTAAAAAGTTGGGCTGTATTGTATATTGTGTATCTGATCCTTCTTTGAGCGATTTTATTTTACCTGCCGTTGCTAAGGTGGGCGCGGTTAGAATTGCTGTTTCTACAAGTGGTAGAAGTCCTGCAGTGGCTAGTGAGTTGCGGCAACGTATTGAGCGGCTTGTTACAGCTGAGGATTTATTAGCCATTGAGTTGCAGGTGTATTTACGTGAAGTGCTTAAAGGTTACATGGCAGATCAACGAGCGCGTAGTAAGCTTTTGAACGAGACTCTTAATAATGTTGACGTTAAACAAGCATTAAGAGAGGGCAATCTTTATGTGGCTAAAGCGTTATCCCTCAAGTTTGTACAAAATACAGAGGCTACAAAAACATGAGCTTTCCAAATGTACGTATGAGAAGACTCCGCAGAACTGAAGCAATGCGGACTATGCTAAACCAAATTAAAATTCAACCCAGTAACCTAATTTACCCCATTTTTGTTGATGAAACCGCACTAGAACATATGCCTATTACCGCTATGCCTGGTTACTACCGTTGTCCCCTTGACCAAGTTATATATGAAGGACAAATTGCTCTTGAACAAGGCATAAAAAGTGTTCTTCTATTTGGCATACCCTCAGAAAAAGATGACAATGGTTCAGGTGCCTACGCAAAAGACGGTATTGTACAGAAAGCGGCAAGTAAACTTAAAGATCACTTTAAAGATGAACTTGTAATAATGGCTGATGTCTGCTTATGTGAATACATTAACCATGGTCACTGTGGTATAATCAAAGATGG
>WREZ01000026.1 GCA_009779045.1 Candidatus Bathycorpusculum sp.
GCAAATTACCCTTGTTGTTCAAACTTTAAGACACCGTCTGTCAGTATTGTTACCTAAAAATACTAAGGGTATATTATCAAGTGATGCGTTTATTCCATATCTGAATTGAGTCAAGTTTTATAGTTGACCATAAAGGGCAGTAGCTCGTTATCAAGTCGTCTATATATGAAAATAGAAATACCATAGACTTTTATAACAGCTTTTTGAATATTTATAAAGATACGGCAATAAGAAGGGAGCTAAGTTGAACATGAAGGTATGTATTATGGGTTTAGGTAATATTGGGTTACCTGTAGTTCAACATGTTTCTAAAATATATAGACAAACCCAAGGGTATGATATATCTCAAGAAGCAGTAAATGTTGTTAAAAAATTAGGCATTAATGCGTCTACTGAACTCTCTTGTGCAGACATTTATGTAATTGCAGTTAATACTTGGCACCGTAATGGTTATCCTGATATGAGTGCTATTGAGGATTGTGTAAAACGGGTGTCTATACTCAACCCTGGTGCACTTATATGTTTTGAGTCAACGCTTGTTAAGGGTGCTGCACGCGAGTTTGCTAAAAAATATAATTTAGCTAACATTGCTGTTTGTCCTCATAGATGGTGGAAACAAGAAGAAGACAAATATGGTGTAGTTCAACTTAGAGTTTTAGGTGCACTAAATCCAGAAAGCCAAACAAAAGCCCTTGACTTCTACAACACTCTTAACATACCTATCCACACGGTTAATTCAATAGAACTTGCTGAATTATCCAAGTTAGTTGAAAACACTTACTATTATCTGCGTATTGCCTATGCTGAAGAACTCAAAATGCTTTGTGATGAGAACCATTTGGATTTTGATGAATTACGTAAGGCTGTTAATACAAAATGGAATGTTGACATGGCAGAAGCACGTGATGGCATCGGTGGAGAATGTTTACCCAAAGACATCCAACTGCTCATAAATGCATATTCTAATAATATGCCTCTACTACAAGGGGCAATATCTACAGACAGTAATTATCGAGCAAATTTATCTCACAGAAAACTTTGCTCTACCTCAGAAACTCAACACATTGAAGAGGGATCCAAAACCCACAATACTTAGGAGCCATGCAATGTATCGCCCTGGTAAAATTGCGCTCTTATGCTGTGTAAATGTTTGTTTCACAGTTGCTGTTTTAGTTTGTTTGTATTTATATAGGGTAAGCATGTTTGAGTGGCAGTGGACGTATTGGGTGGTTGCAATTTATGGTTTGGTTGTAACGTCATTTATGGTTTTTCGTTTAATAAGTGCTTACTTATACAAACCTGTACCTGATCGAGGTTATAGACCTAATGTAAGCATTATTATTCCTGTTTATAATGAAGAAAGTGCTATAGGCAATACTATTGATGCGATTCTAAACTCAAATTATCCAAAAGATAAAATGGAATTGGTTGTTGTTGATGATAAAAGTAGAGACAATTCTTTAGAGATTATTAATAAGAAAAGTCTTGAATATGGTTTTAAAGTGGTTGCACACACTGAAAATATGGGTAAACGTCATGCAATGGCATCAGGTGTTAAACAATGTAATGGCGATATTTTGGTTTGTTTAGATAGTGATACGCTTGTGGAGCCTGATTCTATAAAAATGTTGGTACAACCCTTCACAGATGATGAAGTTTACTGTGTTTGTGGTAATGCTAGTGTTATCAATAAAAATAGTTCTAAAACTAATACATGGTTGACTCGGTTTCAAAAAGTTTGGTATGCTGAAGCATTTAGGGTACGTAAAGGTGTTGAGAGTCTTTTTGGTATGGTTCTTTGTTGTTCTGGGGTGTTCTCTGCGTATCGTCGGGAAAAGTTTGAAAGAGTCACTAATGAATGGTTAAATGAAAAGTTTCTAGGTCGGCAGGTTGTAGCAGGTGATGATAGGCAGATGACGAATTTAATGATGCGTATGGGTGGAAAATCTGTTTTTCAATCTACTGCGTTAACTTATACTGTTGTACCGCATAATATCAAAAAATTTGTTAATCAACAGGTGCGTTGGGCACGGGGATCTGTGAGAGGTACTTCGCTTGCTCTTACTTTTTTTAACCGGAAAAATTTGTCACAGAAAATTCTTTTTTATTTGATTACTTTTTCTACGTTTGTAACGCCTTTTGTTTTAGTGGCTAGTATTATTGGTTTAGCTCTGTTTGGTGGCACTGCAGGGTTTATTAGCTATTTTTTGGGTTTGGTGTTGGTGGCTTTGCTATATGCAATAACTGACAAGTTATTGATGAATTATTTTACTGTTAAAGATGCACTGTATCGGATTGCCCTGTTTGCTTTAATGTGGCCTGTGACTTTTGTTTACTTATATGGATGGGTCACACCTTGGAAGGGAACGGTTTGGGGAACTCGTTAAATAGCAACAGACACAATTAATATCGTTTATATCCTAATTTTTATATTGTTACACTAAAATCAGTAAAAATTTTTGCGCAACAATAAGGTGAAATTGAGATGTCCCAATTCTGTGTTTTTGCAAAATTGATGGCTTGTTGACTGGGAAAAGCAATAGCGTCAACACCAGATTTTAACGCTAACACATCTGTAGCTATACGTATTGTACCTTTTGGGCGCATGCAACCTAAAACTAGGGGTGTTTGAGGAAACATTACACGCGCAGAGGCTACAACACGAGCGATATCATGTGGTTGAGGCGGGTTAATATGAGCCATTTCAGTTCCACGCAGAGGCATAAATGCTATAATAACAACAGCAGAGGGCTTTGTTTTGGAAATCATTTGCAAAGCGGCATATTCCCCCTCTAAGTTACTAAACTCATTTAATCCAACAAGTACATGAGGCACAAAATTTAATCCAGCCGTTTGCAATGCATCAAGAGATTTAGCAGAATCATTAACAGTAATATTTAATCTGTAAACTTTGTTAATTATTTCTTGAGAACCAATAACATCAATTAAGACGGCATCAACCTCAGATTGCTTAAGCAAAACAGCTGTTTCCAAATCAACTATACCCGTGTGAACAAAAACAGTTAACCCCAACTCACGCTTAATCCGCGCAATCACCGCAATAAACGGTTTAAGAGGAACAGCCCCGTTAGACAAACAACCACCACTAATAAGGCACCCCACCGCACCAGACTGCTGGAACTCAGAACACACACCAAACAAATCATCAGGCGTAATAGCAGATTGCATAGTAGATAACACTTTACCACCACAATGTTTACAGTTCAAAGCACAACCGGTACCAGTTACGGAAACCGTTGGAAAAAAATTTTGTGAGGAACAAAAAATACTACTTTTATAGTATGTAAAACTTGGAGCATAGAAGTGTATCTTGTGGTTTTTTTGCATAAACACTTTTGAGTCTAAGAGGTTAACTATTTCTTGTGGATTTAAACGCCAAATGGACTCAACAGAAGGCTGCGACATACGTGTCAATATATTTTAAACATAGCCTCTTAAGAAGATGCCTATTTTCTTTTTACCTTACCAACACTATGATAAGACTAAAACGAAAACAGGAATAGACAATACCATATGTGTACTACATTGTTAGAGTGGATTAAAAAGAAGGAGGGTGTTAGACGTTGATTACTCAACGCCCCAACGTTTTGCAACTTTGACTGCGATAAATACCAGTAAAGCTACTAATGCGAAGGTAAACAAAGCAACCAAAAAGTCTCCATACGCAAATATCTGAGATCCAACTTTAACTGTTCCCTCAGCTAAGTTGTCTAAACCAGGAATAAGCAAACCAATAGCTGGCAACATTAAATCTTTGACTAACGCCTGAATCAAAATACCCAAGTACATACCGATAATGAACGCAATAGCAAGACCAAATATTTTATATTTAGATAAAAAGTCTTTGAACTCAGTCCACAGAGTTTGTTTTGGCGGAGGTGACGGTGGAGGTGCTTTTTCTACGGATTCTCTAATTTTTCGCAATTCAGCTAATATTTCTTCATCGTTTGTCAATAATAATAACCTCAAATATTCTGCAACAAAATAGCTAATAAAAATATCCGTCAACATTGACGACGTCTATAAATAAATAATCAGAAAACGGAAAAATGAGAAAACCTTTAGACACACCAAACAATATTCATCTAAAAAGTATGATTTATCCGTAAAGGACTTATCTTAATTTTATACATTTAATAATAGTGGATGATGAGCCTAGAGTCGCAAGAGCCAAAAGCAATGATATTGACTCGACGGGCGGACTGACACAGCAATATTAGGTAGAGTCACATATGTCACGTATTCACAGAAGAAAACGGCACACATAAACAAAGAAATCAAATACAAGTACAGAGTAACACAAAAAAATCTACCAATACCCACAATATCCCTGCATACAAGAATACTTCAACCAATTCGAAAAAGGAAACAGAATCTAAAGAAAAGAGCGCTTAATACACTTTTTTAACTGTCTAAGAATAGTAAAAAAACATGAACAGCACTCACCCCATCCACCCCTTACCAGCGAATTTTTAAACAAACACATTACACAACCTAACCCCTAACGATATATAAAACCGAAAAATGTGTAGGAAATATTTTGTTATGTCCCAGAAACATGTTTAAAAACGGCGGTATTGTCTGCGTGTACTGGCTGGCAATGTTTGTTAGTATATTATGCCCAGAAGAGTTGTGTAGTCCACAATGTAGCCTAATACGCCTACTAAATATGATAGGCCCCACATAATCAGCAACAGTTTCACTATCCGCCTGCTTCGAACAGGAAAAGTAGTAGAGTTGGGACGCCAAAGTGCGACAAACCAGACTCCGAAGGCGAGGGCTGGAATTGAAAATATGCCATGGGCGATAAATTCGGCAAGTTTAGTGGTTGAACTGAAATATACTGCTACGGTATTTGCGCTATCTGAGGGAGTCCACATAAAGAGAACTGAGGCAAAACTAATTAGAGTTGCGATAACCACCGCAGTCATTAAAAATCCATGGATAAAATTATTTCCGCTTTTTCTAAAGCTTATACTTGCCAAAATCAGACTCATCCAAACACTTTGCATAATCATATTAACTTCTGCGTCACTTAAACCCCTGTTCATCCAAAACGCAGGTATAACTATATAGGCAAATACTACAACACCTATAATTATAACAGCAGGAATTGATTTTTTTGTCAGTATGGGATAACGTAAGCTAAGGTTTATCAACTTTTTCTTTTGCCAAATACACAGAGCTGAAACAGATAGTACAACTACAAACACTAAACTTGAGATAACTAAAGCAAAAACAGATTGTTCAAAACCAAGAATTTGCCGGTTCCACATGTTAGTACCCGTAGCTCTAATGGTCATTGTCAAATTATCGAAGTACCATCCATCTTTGTTTGTGAAGGCTTGTTTAGTTTCTACAGAACCAATAAAGACCCCAGTGGCTTTATCCCATTCTTTAATTTGCCGTAATTCATCACTTCCACTTGTTACAACTCGTGTCGCACCCAAAACTGTTCGCTGCTCTTCACAATGGACAGTTACAGTAGCAAATGGAGAGCAGTCAAAAAATGTGTCACCAGGATCAAGGTTAGCTGGGATAATTGTCCAACCACCAGTAAGTCCTTCAGTAAAGTTATATGTCCAAATCGCACTACCCAATGTTCCATTAGCGTATCTAACAGTAACATTCACAGGAAACATTACGCCATCAACAGATAAAATCTCTATACGCATCCACCGTACATCATGAGACGGCGGCAAACTACCAGCACCAGTTACTGTAATATCATATTCCATCCAGTCACCTTCTTTAACACCTACAATTTGCTCTGCATAAACAGGTGTAAATAAGGCAAAAAATGAAAGCCCAAATAGTAGACTTACCAAAGCTAAAACGGCTACTTTCTTCATCTTCATATTAAAATAGTGGAATAAAGCGAGTTAAAAAACATTTGCATAAAAAGGTGATTTCGAGTTGAAAGTTGCTAAAAGCTGAAGTTGAAAAGAGGCAGATTATTGTTTATTGGAAATAAATTGTATGTTCACAACTTAGATGACTTGACAGACTAAACACTATAAAGCACGCGTCTATACAATATGTACATTCTATGGGCGGTTTGTTTAACCATTTCTGAGCCAAATTTGAAAGTAACTAGCGGAAAACTTATCAGTACAATAAACATAAACAAAGGAAAAATAAAGACGTAAAAATTGATGCTCAACAATAGAGGTGAAAAATATGGTTGAAATGAAAATTGATGCAAAGGAAATAAAAAGTAAAAATGGCATGGTTCAAAAATATGCTGATTTCATTAAAGAAAAGACAAACGCTGATGTGTCTAATGATGCTAACACTATAACAGTAAAAGGTGAAGGCCCTGCAGTAGCTAAAAAATACTTACGTATATTAACCAAAAAATTCCTACATAAATATGAATTAATCGACACTTACCGCGTAATTGCTGACGAAGGCGAAAATACACTGCAAATCAAAGAACGTAAACTAAACGAGGAAGAAGATTAAACACTTCTTTTCCATTTAACAAAAATTATTTTATAAATTCAAGTAAATAGGTAACTGCTTAGAAGAGAGAACATTGTTTGTGTTTTGTTTAGCAACATTTTTATGTCAAACTTAAATAGCCTGTATTGTTATGTGTAAATTGGAGGCTAAATAAGAGTGCCTGCTATAGAAATTGGAAGAATATGTGTTAAACAAGCTGGTCGAGAACAGGGTAAAAAATGTGTCATTGTTGATGTGATGGATAAGAGTTTTGTTCTTGTTACTGGGCCAAAAAATCTTACTGGAGTTAAACGTCGAAAAGTGAATTTGGAGCATATTTCGGTTCTTGAAGATAAAGTTGAAGTTAGGCGTGGAGCTTCAGATGAGGAAGTAGTTCAAGTTTTAGAGTCTGCTGGTAAAGCAGAGTTAATGAAAGCCTAGTTTTTGGATTCAAACTTTAATTACCTCAACTATATCTTTTTCTTTTATTAGGAGATTTACTGTTGCCAAGAACTAGTCCGCCATGGGATGTTAAACGTGAAGTCTTGATAAAGTCAGATGATAGGACTAATCCCAAGTTTGGTCATAAGCCTTCTGAGCGACCAGCAGAAGAGTACATAAAATATGGTGTTATAAACCTTGATAAACCGGCTGGACCTACGAGTCATGAGGTGGCTGCGTGGACAAAAAAGATTCTAAAATTATCATCTATTGGTCATGGTGGGACATTGGATCCTCAGGTGACGGGTGTGTTACCGGTTACTTTGGAGGAATCTACAAAGATTGTACAGGCTCTTCTTCACACAGGTAAGGAGTATATCTGTGTTATGAAGTTACATGGTGATGTACCGGAGGGTCAGGTTCGTAGTGTTTTGGTTGAGTTTGAGGATTTAATTTATCAGCGTCCTCCTTTGCGTTCGTCTGTTAAACGTCAGGTTCGTACAAGACGTATTTACTATAATGAGTTTATTGAGATGGATGGGCGTAATGTTCTTTTTAGGGTGGGTTGTGAGGGGGGTACGTATATTCGTAAGCTTTGTTATGATATAGGGGAAATTTTGGGTGTTGGTGCTCATATGCAGGAGCTGCGGCGTTCTCGTGCGGGACCATTTACGGAAGATAGCGTAAAGCATGTTACTTTGCATGATATTGCTTACTGGTTTGGGGAGTATCAAGTAAAGAAGGATCCGGAGTTATTGCACAAGTTTATTGAGCCTATGGAGTCGGCTCTTGAGTTAATTCCGAAAATTGTGGTGCGTGATTCAGCTGTTGATGCGTTGTGTCATGGTGCTAGTCTTACGGCTCCAGGAGTTGTGACAGTTGACTCTGGTATTCAAAAAGATACCTTAGTTGCAGCTATGACTCTAAAGGGGGAAGTTATTACGCTTTCGAAAGCTGTTGAGCCTACGGAGCGAATTTTAGATCTTGAACATGGTATTGTTGCAGCTCCTGAGCGTGTGTTAATGCCAAGGGGTACTTACCCGAAGGTTTGGAAAACCGGTAAAGAAAATGGTCAAGAATAAAAAAGAGCCTGCTATTGCCGGCGATCATTATTTTTCTTCTTTACCTCAATCTGAAGCTAAATATGGTTTAGTACGAGCTAAATTTTTTGGTAAAAATTTTGAATTTATAACGGCGTCTAGTGTTTTTTCTAAGCGTCGTATAGATACAGGTACGCGGTTGCTTATTGAATCTATGGTTCTTCCTGTAACAGGTGTAGTGTTAGATATTGGCTGTGGCTATGGAGCAGTAGGTATTACTGCGGCAGCGCTTAATTCTAAATTACAAGTTTATTTATCAGATGTTAACGCTAGAGCGGTTAGTTTATCAAAAAAGAATGCTGAGCGTAATAGAGTTTTTAATGCGCAAGTGCGTTGTGGCTATTTGTATGAGTCCGTAGAAGACTTAAAATTTGATTGTATACTGTCAAACCCGCCGGTAAGTGCGGGTATGGAAATAGTAAAAGCAATTATTACAGGAGCCCCAAAAGTTATGTGTTCAGAAGCGGTTTTTGAGATGGTTATCCGCTCCAAAATTGGTGTAAAACTATTTCCAGCTTTATTTATTGAAACATTTGGTAACTGTACTATTGTCTCAAGAGAGAGCGGGTTTAGAGTACTATTAGGCAAATATTGTGGTGGCAATTAGACAAAAAAATAAGTTGACGTGTTTTTCTGTTAGAACGGTTATGTTGTTGTATAATCAATATGTTATTAAATGTTCGTGGCCAATTGCGTTGTATAAAAAGAAGAGTATGTTAGGTTTTTGTTAGGTTTGTGTTTTGTCTGTTGTGCTACCTGTGGGCATGCCGGGTGGTAGATCTGGGAAGTTTGCGTTGATTTTTTGTTCTGCGACTATGGCGGCTTCTGAGAGTATTTTTGTTGCGTCTTCGCTAACTGAGTTGAAGTTAAGTGACATTCCGCTTCCTTGTCCTGCTTCTAGCATTACGCCGCTTAGCATGTCGCCGATTTCGCTTAGCTCGTTTTCTGCGGCTGGTAGGATTCCGCCCATTCCAGAGTTTACGCTTCGAAGTACGCCGATGCATGGGCCTAGCATGGATACTACGTCGCCTAGTTCTGTTACGGTTTTTATTCTAAGGTTTATTTGGTCAAGGGCGAGTCTGGCGTTCATGATAATTTTGGACATTTTGCGGATTTCAGCTAGTTCGGTTGCGTAAATGTTTGCGTGTGCCATGTCGTGTTGTTGGTATGAGTCTACGAGTTTTGTAAATAGGGTTTTGTCTTTTTGTGTGAAGCGGTCGCTTGTTTGGTCTAAGCGTTGTATTTGTGCGTCAAGTTTTCGGGTGGCTATATCTAAGCGGGGTTTTAGGGGTTGTTGGGGTTTAATGGTTTGGTTAAGTGAGTTTAGAAGTGAGTTTTCGTCTTTTTTTTGTTCCCATTTTTTTGTGAAATTTTCAGACATTAATAACTTCCTCTAAAGGGGTAATGCATAAGGGGGGTACTTAATGCTTGCTAATATGTAGAGATATACATCAAAAAGTTTGAGCGGTTTCTGGTGTATTTGAAAGGAAAAAATGTTAAGCTCTAAGGAAAGAGAAGAAATAAATTACATCTAAGCTAATACTTCTATAAGGTGTAGAGCAATAAACGATTTTCCATCATTAACGTTTAAACTTGGAACAGGACAAACTAAAAATGATCGTCTCTGGCTTACCAAGAAAAAAGAAGTTTATGAGAAAAATTGGAAAAGCAGTGGTCTAAAAATACTGCAAAAAATTGAAGATTTATGCGGTGATACCTTTCCGGATGTTTCTAAAGAAAAAGGTATCCAAATTTTGCTTTATAAAAAAACACTTCAAACGCCGCAATATGGGCATTTAAAAGAGGCTAATCCTTTAGAAATTAGTCTTTACCTGTCAAAAACAGATAATGCTGCTACAGCAAAAGAAGTATTAATACGCATGTTAGTACACTCATTTATATGGCAACAATATGAATATCGTTTTCGTAATCGTGAGCAAACACTTTTTGAAGATATCTTATCAGATGAATATGTAACATCAGCTATTACCTTCATGATTCTAGGGCGAAAAATGGGGCGAGCTAACTGTGTAAAAGCGTTAGAGCAGGCTGTTAAAGAAACCGTTTATAGGTTATCTCAAAAACAAACACAAACTAAACTAGTAGATTTAATATACAATTTTTTCCAAGAAGAAAAAACCAAAAACAAAAAAAGCTCAAACATCATAGAGCACCGTGAAGAACTTGTATTAAAACTATTAGAGTTTTTACCAGAAAACATTAACACTCTACAACAAGAATAATAACAGATATACAACGTGTAGGTTAAAGTTTCAATAAGGGGTTATAAATTTTCTAGTTTATTTTGGTCTAAGAAGGATTTTTGTGGTTTTTAGGCAACACCAGTTTTATTATGGTATGAGCAGGTAAGGAAGCAAAAAGTGTAGACAAGATAAGACGGAGTATTAAAACGCTAAACATTTCTGTTAATGCTATATCAGGTGTAAGAATTAAATCAATTATTTGATGACGCGCCATAAGAAAATATGCAATTGAAAAAACAGCATAAAAAACAAAACCACCAAGAAAACAAGCAAGAACTATGCGTAAACTTTTACGATCAGTAAATTTCATACTAATTACCAATACACTATATGGATACCAGATTTAAAACTTATTTTATCCACCGTAAAGACACAATAACACTATATTATGCTACTAAACCTTACAAGCATTTTTTACTATAGAGCATTTAGTTACAAAAATAATTTTAAACCTTTAGCCTCTTAAAGAAGGGAAAATAAAAAAGGGTTTACAGCAGAGAAGAAGTGCTTATAGGGTTTTTATCCATTTGGTAAATTGGTTTTCAGTTATTCCTACATGTGAACTAGCGTTAAGGCGACTTTTAATTGTGCTGTTTTCGAAAAATATCAATGTTGGCACTGCATTAACGCTGTATTCATCCCAAAGGGGGCCGTTAAAATCATCCATGATAACACGCACTACCAAATCAACCCTACAATTAGCAACATGTGTATCAAAAATTTTAGCAAACCTCTGACAGAAAGGACACTGAGAAGCAGCAAACAAAGCCAAAACACGCCCATACTGACAGATCTGCTGGTCTAACTCAGCTTTACTACCTACTTCTAACATAAACATCCACTACTACTACTACTA
>WREZ01000027.1 GCA_009779045.1 Candidatus Bathycorpusculum sp.
AAAAAATAGGACATTAGTTTCTGTATCGCTGCATGTTGTGGTCTTGACAAAGGTTAGAGGTATTACGCAGTCTAAAAGGACAAAACAAAATTACTGTATAAACATAGCGCATAATTATAAAAAAGATAAAACAAAAAGAAAAGGTTGTTTACTTTAGTGGCACATACATTGATGACCGAGATGCACCGATACCTGGAGTTCCGTGTCTAACCGGTTTGTTGGTTATAGCGAATTCACCAAGGTAGTGACCGATCATATCGGGTTTAATATCGAATGCAACGAATTCTTTACCGTTGTGCACAGCAATTTTTGCACCTACCATTTCAGGAAGAATTATTAAATCTCGTACGTGTGTTTTAAGGTTTATTTCTTTTCCTTGTTTTTGTTGTTCTTTTGCAACACGTAGTTTTTCTAGCAATATGCGTTGCTCAGGGGTTAATCCACGTTGGAGACTTCTTCTTTGCCTTGATGGAAGCAAGGTAATGAATTCATCCATAGACATGCCTTCAATGCTTTGAAGACTATGTCCACGGTAGCTAAATTCTTTTAGAGGCATTTTTTATCATCCTTTATTTTTATATATTTTATCTTATTGCGCGTTTCTTTTTCTGTCCTGGTCCTCTTGCAGCAATCAAACCAACTTTTTGGCCTGGAGGTGCACCATGTGAAGTTGTTGTTGTTCTTCGTGCGCTACGTTTGCTGCTACCATAGGGGTGAACAGCTGGAACCATTTTACGACCACTTGTTCTTGGATACTTGTGACCTTTAGCTTTCATTAAATGGAATTTCTCACCTGCTTTAAGGAAAGGTTTCTCCATTCTACCTGAAGCAGCAACTACACCAATAGTGGCCATACAGAAATTGTCGATGTATCTTGTGCGACCTGATGGTAGTCGGATCATAGTACCTTGTGGTGTATGACCAACAACAGTTGCATAAGCACCAGAAGAGCGCACCATTTTACCACCGTCACCTGGACGCAGTTCAATGTCACATACTAAAGTACCTTCAGTAATTTTACCAATAGACATAATATTACCAATTTCAACAGGAGAGGCCCCACCAAGGCTGATTTGTTGACCAATAAATACACCTTCTGGAACAATGCTGTAATAAGTTAGACCGTTTTCAAGTGTGATTTGTGAAAGCGGGGAGCCACGTCCAGGATCATGAACTAGTTCGTTAATTGTACCAGTTATAGCAAAGTCGTAAACTTCTTTAGGTGATTTCACAAATGGATATTTTGCGGGGGCAACACGTTTGTGAGTTGAAGCTCGGAAGTTTTGTCCACCGCGTCCACGTCGTTGTACACGTATACGTTTTCCCATAAATCATGCCTTCTATTATTAGAGTATACCTAGTTTTATTGCTACATCAGATGCTTTAAAATCTTCAGTAAGCTTCACGTAGGCTTTTTTTACGCCTTGATTGGTAATTTGTAAATTAACTTTACTAACTTTGACCTCGTAAAGTTCTTCGACAGCTTTCTTGATATCTGCTTTTCCAGCTTTCAAGTTAACGATAAAGATTAGTTTATTGTCTTTTTCCACCATGAGACTTGCGGATTCAGTCATGAGCGGATAAGAAATTATTTCGTTATTATCCATTACACGTTTTCTCCATAAAGGGTGTTTAATTGTTCAATAGCACCGTTTGTCCAAACTGTTAGTCTTCCTGGATGTGTTCCTGGGGCTAACATTTCGGTGTTTAGATTTTGAACTGTTGTTACTTGAACACCAGGAATGTTACTTGCGGCTGCAACAAGGTTTACGCCATCACACACTACAATAAGTGGGCCAACGGCCTGTTTCATTTTACGACCTCGAAGTTTGCCTTTTCCTGCACGAATATTACGGCTGTCTCGTACACGAGTAACGTCACCGTCAACACCTAAACTTGTAAAAACTGCTTCAACGTCTTTTGCACGAATCAAGTTTTCAATTGCATCATCAATAATTAAAGGAATCTGGACAACTTTTTCGATCATATGCCCACGTTTCGCAACAATTTCTTTTTGTGAGGTTGCTGCAATAGCGGAAGTTAATGCAAGTTTTGCTTCTTTCTTTGGAATGTTTTTGACAATTTTCTTTTCTGCTGTTGGGGGATGAGGTTGTCTTCCACCGACGGTGCTTGGTGCAAAAGCGGCTCGGCCACTACCACCTTTTATACGAGGGACTCTTGCTATACCCATACCAGTTCCACGTGATTCTGCAGTTGTGCGTTTTCCAGCCATAGGGTCTCTTCCTTGGGGTTGGAGACGATTTGATTGGATAGCTAACACTGCACGTTTGATTACGTCGGGTCTTAGTGGGGTAGAAAAGACTGTTGGAAGAGTAACTTTTCCAGTTGCTTTACCTTGTAGGTCAAAAATTTCTACGGTTCTTTCTGCCATTGAATTTCACCTTATTTTCCTTGCGTAGACTCTGTTGAGAGGTACGTTACTTGCGGCGGAGTTTCTGGGGCTTCTGTTGGTGGACGAGCAGGAACACGTAGACGTAATTGACGTTTTTCTGGTCCTGGGACACTACCATCAATTAAGATATATGGGCCTTTAATTTCTCCATAACGGATAAAACCGCCTTTAACAGTTGCTTCTTTTCCGTCTTTGCCAATTTTCATGATACGTTTGTTGTACTCTAATCGTTGATGGTAACCCATTTGACCAGCTCTTGCAACTGAATACATAAGATGGTGAGGATTCCATGGACCTAAAGTAGCAATTCCACGTTTAGTTTTGCGACCTTTATGCTGAAGTTTAGTTACACCCCAACGTTTTACTGGACCTTGATAACCCTTGCCCACTGTTATGCCAGCAACGTCGATGTATTGGCCTTCTTTGAATACTTCTTCAAATGTTACTGTTTTACCTATAAGCTGTTTTGCGTATTCAAATTGTTGCTGAATGCTACCTCCACCAATTTGGATCTCAGAGATTTCGGGCTTCTTTTTATCAACACTTGTTTGTGATGGCTGAGTAGCTGTAACTACACGTATTGCTACAGTTTGGTCAAGATTGCCCTGTACTTTTTCTAACATTGCTTCTGTGTCAAAGTTTTCAGGCAGAATCAACGCTCTATTTAGTATAGCTGGTGGATCTTTCATCCAAACTTCGCTGATATTTTGCAGACCGTATGGTGTTTTTGTATATGTTCTAAATCCACAAATAATTAGTGGTGGTGTTTCTAGTACAGATACTGCTTTCATGACTTCTTTTCCAAAGTGAGGGGACCTTTTCTTGTCCTCAATTGTGAATACGTATGTCATACCAGCTTTATAAGCTGCAAATCCTAAAAGCTTAGGTGAATCTGATTTAATTTCTGGCCAGTAGCGTATTCTAGCTACGGGACTTTTAGCCCGTTTCCTAGGTAAATATGCTAGTGACCCATGTCTTGGAGCATGAACTTTTCGATGTCCCATTGTACTTCCGCTTCGCGCCTGTAGCAAATATAAAATAGAGTTATAAATGTTACCGTTAAAAAATAAAAACGCTGTAAAACACTAAGAAAAAATAAGTAACACCCCAACAAGTTATATCTTACTATTAAAAAAGGTCAACAATAAAGCATCATTTGCAAAATATTGAATTACATAAAAAAGCAGATTTTTTCAATTTTTCATATTCTTTTTTTACCTAGTAAAGGGTTAAATTGTTAGTTCTCATTTCATCAGTGGGAAGAAACATGGAATCCACCATAGACAAAGTTTCAAACGCACTTTACGAGTCAGAATGCATCAAATTTGGTTCGTTTAAAATAAAATCAGGCGCATTAAGTCCATACTATATTGACATGGCACGTCTGCTTTCAAAACCTAAAGAACTGTGCACTATTGCTAATGTTGCAGCCGAAAAAATAAGACAAATTATGGACACAGACTCTTTAACCAAACTTGCTTCAATAGAATTAAAAGGAGCATTAATTGCACCAAGCATTGCTTGCAAAGTTGATATGCCATGTATCATTGTACGTAAAGAAGAAAAATCATATGGAGCAACAGGCAAAATTGCAGGCGCAGACATAACAAGAGAGGACAAAATTTTGTTTGTTGACGATGTAGTCAGCGAAGGTTTATCAAAAATTGAGGGAATAAAACCTATTAAAGAATTAGGAGCAGAAGTTAAACACATTTTAGTTATAGTTAACCGTGAACAAGGAGGCAAAGAAACCTTGGAAAAGAATGGTTATACTGTACACGCTTTAGCCAAAGTTTCAGAAGTAGTCACTGCATTGCAGAAAAATGGAAAAATTTCTGCTGAACAAACAAAAATTGTACTTAACTATATCAAAAAATAAGACGTTATTTTTTAGTCGTTATTGCTTCATATATTTGTTGAGCAGCTTCTTGAGGGGAAAGTTTAAAAGTTTTCACGGTCACATCAGGTTTTAAGGGTGTTTCATATGGTTGACCAACACCGGGAACAGTGCTTAAAGTTTTATTTTGTATAGCTTTGTGGTAGATTTGTGTTGGTGCACTGTATGTTTCTTTTCGTTCAGCTTCACGCTGCATACATATATCTAAAGGGCAATCAAGGTAGACTTCTATAAAAGAGGACAACTGTGAACGTGCGTCATCACGATAACGTCTAAGATTGCCAGTAGCATCAATTATAACGTTTACACCATTTTGGGTTAGTAATTTAGTTATGTAAACTATAGTAGCGTAAACATTATCACGTTCTTCAAGACTATAAACGGGATTAGGAGTTAAAAATTTACGTAACTCATCTGACGACAATAACTGAACAGATACACCTTTTTTGTTCAAAAACTCTAGTAGAGCACGGGAAACCATAGATTTACCACTTCCCGGAAGACCAGTTATCCAAATACACCAACCAACAGTTACATTCATAATCATCCTGTAATGAAAAATAAACAACAAAGTCTTAAGGTTACTGCTTATTTAGACTCCATCAACATATAAACTAAAAAAATTAGAAGTAAGAGTTTACGTCCATTACGTTGAAACGGTTATGTTGTAACATGTTTTTGGCAAAGTTTAACAATTTAACACGGACATCAGCACTCAAGTTTGGATACCATATAGGTGAAGCAACAACAAGGCTTCTCCATGCGTAAAATGGTTGTACTACCTCAAGAGCTTCTGAGTCATGTGTTTTCTGTAAATAATTCTCCCAAAAAAGTTTAAACAACCGATCAAAAATACCGGTTAATTCACCATATTTTTGTAATGAATAGAAAAGATAGTTTATAGTTAGAGCGGCAATATCGTCTGCAGGTTCACCCCATTCGCCACGACTACGATCAATGGCCGTGAAATCTACGCTCTCGCGGAAAAGAATGTTCCAAGGATGAAAATCACCATGTATTTGACTTAATCTATGGGATCGTTCTTTTAGTTTCCATCGCCACTCCACACAGGCTTTCTCAATATCGATAAAATAGGACTTATTAACGTAAGCAAATTCTTTTGGATAACTGTCAAGCAACCCCATAATACATTCACCATGACCCACTAAATCACGGATCCGCCTAACATACAACCCAACAGAATCATGCCGCGTTTTGTGTATTTCAGCTAAATAATCTGAGAGAGCAACACAACGATTCAAGTCAAGCTCACTTAAAACACCAGTTTCTTTTAAACGATCAAGATCTAAATGATAGAGTTTTCCCTCAATAAACTCTGTTAAAATAAAATATTCTTTACACCTACCAACAGACACCAATTTCCCAGTGTCCTCAAAACAACCAACGTCAACAGAATTAACATGTTTATACAGCTTATTAAAGGCAGAATTTTGCCAGAGTAAAACTTGGGCACGATCTGAAAAGTGGTCGTGCCCAAAACCCTCACCTGAACGCATGGTTTCAAGTACCACACGACAAATTTTCCCTTCATTTTTAAATTCTATAACATATGGACAACCATAACCAAACCCTTTTAGATCAGCATTAGCTTCAGGCGTTTCACCTAAACGCCATATTCGTTGTACCTTAACTTTTTCACCATAAAGAGAACGCATATATTGTAGAACAGCGTCCTGTGAAAGATTCAAAGCGTCAGCCTCACTCATAATAATCACCAGATATATGCAATAAAAAATAGGATTAAACATTTAAATCTTAACAAAAAAACCCAAGTTTATTGGGGACACCATTATTAAGGAATAAAACTAAATATGTAAAATAATAACCCATAACAATGGTGCAACCTGTAATGGAAACATCCCAAGTAAAAGACAAAAACTTAGCCGCACAAGGCCATTTACAAATTGAATGGGCAACAAAACATATGCCAGTTCTCAACATAATTAAAGAACGATTCGAGAAAGAAAAACCGCTACAAGGACAAACTCTAGCAGCGTGTCTACATGTTACAAAAGAAACCGCTGTCCTGATTAAAACACTCATAGCGGGAGGTGCTGATGTTGCTTTATGTGGTTCTAATCCACTTTCAACACAAGATGACGTAGCTGCAGCGTTAGCTGATAGTAATGTTCACGTTTTTGCGTGGAGAGGTCAAAACACGGATGATTATTACAAATGCATTGAAAAAGTTCTTGATTTTAAACCAACTATAACCATGGATGATGGCGCTGACGTAGTAGGTATGCTCCACAGCAAACGCCAAAATCAAATCAAAGACATCAAAGGAGGAACTGAAGAAACGTCGACGGGGGTAGTACGTCTAAAAGCCATGGAGCAAGATGGTAGCCTCAAATACCCAATTATCGCTGTTAATGATGCATACACAAAATATCTGTTTGACAATAGATATGGAACAGGGCAAAGCACTATTGATGGCATATTACGTGCAACCTCAGTGTTACTTGCAGGCAAAAGTTTTGTTGTTGGTGGATATGGATGGTGCAGCAGAGGTATAGCTATGCGTGCAAAAGGTTTAGGTGCAAACGTTATAGTAACAGAGGTCCAACCCACACGTGCATTAGAAGCCGTTATGGATGGGTACTGTGTTATGCCCATGTCTGAAGCAGCACCCATTGGCGACATATTTGCCACAGCTACAGGCGACATAAATGTTATCCGCAAAGAGCACATGCAAAAAATGAAAGAAGGCGCCATAATGTGTAACAGCGGTCACTTCAATGTAGAGATCAACATTTCTGAATTAGAAGAACTTTCCACAGCTAAACGTACAATGCGACCAAGCATGGAAGAATACACTTTAAAAGATGGCAAACGTCTTTACTTGCTTGCAGAAGGCAGACTAGTTAACTTAGCAGCTGCAGAAGGTCATCCATCAGAAGTTATGGATATGTCATTTGCTAATCAGGCATTATGTTCAGAGTACATTGCTAAAAGCACAAAATTGGAGACTAAAGTGTACGTTGTACCAAAAGAACTTGATGAAAAAGTTGCTGAATTGAAACTTAAAAGCATGGGCATAACAATAGATGAATTAACAGAAGAGCAGAAAAAGTATCTATCAACATGGGAAATGGGCACAACCTAAACAAACCCCTATTCGGATATAACAAGCTTTAAATGGATTAAAATGCTACATGGAATATGGTGAATCATTAAATGGTAAGCAAAGATCAAGCTATAGGTGGAGCAATACTAATCGTTTGTATCCTCGCAGCCGTATGCTACAGCGTTGCGATATTCAAGCCTGATTTTGTTATTGATTTATTCAATCTGAACACAGAGGGAGAAAGCTTTAGAATATGGGCAGTCACAATCCCAGTATTCATAGCCTTTATCGCAATAATGTTCATAGGCGCATGGATTGGATGGACTATGGCAACCACGCCACCCCCAAAACCAATTGAAGAAATCACAACTGAAATCGAGGATAAAAAAGAAGTAACTCCAGAAGAAAACACGAACTAAAAATAACATTTTTTTTAACATTCATTTCTATTTTTTGTTATACGCTATAAGATATATTCAGAAATAGAAGACCCTTCAAATCTGCGGTTAACTTCTTTAAAAATCATGTATGAACATGGCGTTCATGGTAAACAAAAGACCCTTTTTAGGGTTTTTGCATATTGGGGGGATGCCCCCGTGGGAGATTAACATTTTTGGAAGTGTCTGGTTGATAAACACACCAAGGATCCTCTTTTAAGTAATCACCGTTTACCTCAGTTGGCACATGTAAGTCACCACAGTAATCTATGAAATCAGCTGAAAGACCATATGCTCTTGCTCTGCAACCACCACATAATTCCTTGTAGACACATTGACCACATTTACCAGTCAAAGTATTGGGATCGCGTAATGCTTTAAACATGTCGACATTTTTCCAGATATCTTTAAAACTATTCTCACGAACATTCCCAACTCTGAGTGGTAAATAAGGACAGGGAGTTATATCCCCATTTGGATATATCCGACAGTAATACATGCCGGCTATGCAACCACGTATCCATTGTCGCATATCTAGACCCATGCCTTTGGCTATACGCATGAACTGGGGAGCACAAGACGGTCGCACATTAAGATGATGATTTGACACTTTAGCGAAAGTTGTAGTTATCATATTTTCATACTTTTGAGGAGAAATATCATCCATTTTTATACCTCTACCAGTGGGAACAAGGAAAAAGAGATGAAAATTTTCTACACCAATACTCTCAGAAAAACTCATTATATCATCAATTTGGTCATAATTATCATGCGTTAATGTTGTATTAACTTGAACTATAATGTTATTAGCACGCAATGCCTTAATTGCATTTACTGCTTTTTCCCAACTACCTATAACACCACGAAAGTCATCATGCTGGGAGGCAATGTGTGAGTCTAAACTAATTGAAACAGTAGTTATACCCACGTCTTTGAGCTTTTTTGCAACTGCATCATCAATTAAACTACCATTGCTACCTAACCCCATCTTTAAACCCTTGCTTGAACCGTATTTAATAAGCTCATAAACATCTGGTCGTAGAAGGGGCTCACCACCACTTAAAACCAGAAGAGGCCTACTGACTTCGCAGATTTGATCAATTAACCGTTTTCCTTCTTCAGTAGTTAACTCGTTTTCCAGCTTTCGATCTGCTGCATTGATGTAGCAATGACCACATTTTAGGTTACATTCTCGTGTTATGTTCCAAGACAAGATTAAAGGAACAAACTGCTCTGTTTTGGGAGCCTCTGGAGAATAAGCAAGTTTTAAGTAGAAAGAACAAATACCATCTGACGCCATAAGTTTTGGTTGCCAAAGAGTTAACGGGAAAGGCATAACCGTTTCAAGCATAGCCTTAGCATGAGCAAAACAAAAGTTTTTACAAAATAACGTTGACACATCGTTACTAATGTTAAGATCTTTTAATATATACTGGTGACTACCGTGTATTGGACAATTTAAGAAATCCATTTGACCATCAAGAGTCTCTATCGACATAGAATTATTGATGTAATGATCACTTAGCATAACAGATTGCAAGCTTTCTCGTCGCATACCAACTTTTAGCGTTACATCTAACGCAATACTAACAGTTTCTTGACCAAAACTATCTTTTATTGCATCCATTACAGTCTGGATTTTTTCTGCGCCATAAATTTTAACAAGCACATCAAGAGTAAGTACACCTTTAATTGTTTCGTATTCCTGTATAAGACGCATTTTTGTAACAATAGTAGCCCAGTCATGAAACAACTCCTCAACAGTAACCTGTGTAACAATTTGCTTATTTGCTAACTGGTTGTCTAACATTTTATATTTTTTAGCTAATTCTGAAAAGAGAACAAATTTTTGTTCTGAATTTAACCGTTCTGTAATAATAGAGGGATCACCCATTTGGAAGTTAAACACGCCAGTTAGTAGTGTACGTGCATCCTCTTCAAAAAGGCCATAAAAACGGTTAAGATTCCTTTGAACATCCGGCTGGGCAATATTTAATGCCCCAAGCAACAGCACAGTCTCAGACTGCATTTTTGTAACCATAGCCATGTGATACAACAATGAACCAGCCATACCAGGGTCAGCTTGTTTACCCATTGTACCATAAAAAATTTGATTTAATAACTGCCTAACTGTATCATAATCACCTACAGATATAGCAGCTTGTACTTGGTTTAGTTTGCGTTTTCTTTCGGTTAACAGCAACACCCATTTATGGCAATGTCGCTCATCATAATTTGTCATTGTAATCCCCACTGAACTAAGTACAAAAAGAAAACTCTAAGAATATATAAAGTAGCAGTATACTTACTGCTAAAAAAGTATCAAACCTAGTTCAGAGGATTCGATAAACTAATTAAGCTCCAAAGGAACATAACGAAACAATACAGGTGAAAAGTTTGGATTTAAGCTTTGACTTAATTTACGCTTTAATCGGCTTCCTTATAATGGTTGGCATACTTGGAGGCATTGGAATAAACAAGCCAAGAGGCATGAGTACCAAAACATGGTGCATCGGCTACCTTGCAGTCGCAATCGGGTTTGACATACTAGTCATTTTAGGCCTAGTAAGCAACTATACACCATTAAACAATTTATTAATTGGACTCGCCGCAGGCGCCGCTACAGGCTTAGC
>WREZ01000028.1 GCA_009779045.1 Candidatus Bathycorpusculum sp.
ACCAATATAGTAACTATTAATGCTAAAAATATAGTAAAGAGTATAAGAATTTTTTTCCTCTGCCCCTTGCTATAGAGTTTCTTTATGTCAGCTGTTGTGGCAGTAACAGTCATAAATACTCAAACACCCCTTTCTAACGCGGTTTCACAAACTCTTTGATTAACCAGAGTTTGTTGATGTACACAGGATGTTAAAGTTAACATACAAGACACATCAGAGGAACTGTGTACAAAATAGCTATGAAAGATATTGCCATAAGCTAAAATAGACAAAACTAATACAGAAGACGACACTCTTAAAGTTGATAACGTTTTCAACTTTTTACCTCCTAATTGTTGTTAGGATGATAGTTGTCATTACACAGGTGATTTCTAACGGCTGAAGCTATAGGGGCTGCGCGTAGCTCTTCTAAACGTAAATATTTACTACCCATAGTCTCAGAGAGTTGTTTAACTAAGCCAAAAGTAAGAAAGCCGTGTTCAGTATCTATAGTAATAGATTGTATACCTTTAGAGGCAATTTTACATGCAACACTTTTAGCTTCTTCAACAGGATCACCACCATAGAGATTCACATTTGCACGTCCATCTGAAACTAACACTAACAAGGGAATATCGTCTGTTCGAAGAGAAGATTCAACAGCGTCCAAACCAAGTTTTAATCCATGAGCTAACGGCGTACGACCACCAGTTGGTAAAGTGGCTAAATATTTTTGTGCTAACTCAACACTATTGGTAGGAGGTAAAACAAGTTCTGCTGAGTTTTTACGAAACACCACCATACCCACACGATCTCTACGTTGGTAAGCATCTAATAAAAGAGAAAGAACAGCTCCTTTAGTTGCACTCATACGTTCCTCTGCAGCCATAGAACCACTGGCATCAACCACAAACATAATCAAATTACCCATTTTTGTTTCGCGAATTTTTTCACGCAAATCACAGCTCTCAAGTAAAAGTGCATTCTGTTGATTGTTATTAGTAGCTTCTTTTCGACGTTTTTGGAAAGGAGCTGCTGCACGTAGAGTTGCATCAAAAGCTAAATCATTAACTTTACCTCTAGGAAGCATACTTGCTACATAATGGCCCCGTTTAGAATCACTAATTATTTTTGAACGTCTACCTGAGCCATGGCGTTCAATTTCGTCAAGAACATTAGAAGATAACGGTTTTACAGCATAGGGTTCATCAGCTTGAAAAACCTGTTCTTCGGCAGGTTCATCTTGTTTATCTGGCTTATCATTGTTGTTAGAAGGAGTATCATCATTATTTTGTGTCTGAGTTTGTTTATCATTATTCCATTTTTGGATGCTTTCATTAATTTGCTGTTGTTCCATTTTTGGTTCTTCAAAGGGTTGACGACGTTGACGATGAGGAAGAACTAATTCAGCAGCTTCTTTAATGTCATCCTCAGTGACCTCTATACGGCCATTGTATGCTGCAATAGTGCAAGCCGTTTTGTACATAACTATGTCTGCACGATGTCCATCCACTGCAAAATCAGTACAAATCTGCGTTATCAAATCAAGCAAATCAGAATGTAACTTTACCTTAGGCAGAAGCATGGTTGCAGACAAAATCTTTTGACGTATACTCTCCTGGGCAAATAAATTTGCGTCAATAAATGCAGATGGGTTGTTTTCAAAGTCAATGCGTCGACGTATTATTTCTGCTCTAGCTTCCCGGTAGGGTATACCTTTGATTTCAACTGAGAGCGCAAAACGATCCAAAAGTTGAGGCCTAAGTTCACCTTCTTCAGGATTCATGGTCCCTATTAAAACAAATTGTGAGGGGTGACTAAAAGAAACCCCCTCGCGTTCAACAAAATTTACACCCATAGCTGCGGCATCAAGTAAAACATCAACTAAGTGATCATCAAGTAAGTTAACTTCGTCTATATAGAGAAGATTACGATTCGCTTGAGCTAAAATTCCAGGGTCAAAGTGTTTCTCGCCGGTTTTAATAGCTTTTTCAATATCAATGGTACCTACTAAGCGATCCTCTGTAGCACCAACAGGTAACTCAACCACTGAAACAGAACATTTAGCAGTGGGCAATTTTTCATTACGCACATTTTTTGAACCACAAACATCACATAGGTCTTTAAGATTTTTGGGGTCACAACGAAAAGGACAATTAGAAACAACCTCCACTTCCGGCAAAAGGTTAGCTAAGGCACGTACAGTTAAAGATTTACCAGTCCCCTTCTCACCCCTAAGAAGAACTCCACCTATTTTTGGGTTAATCACATTTAGAATAAGAGCCAACTTCATTTTTTCTTGACCAACAATAGCACTAAAGGGATAAACCATTTTGTTATTTTGCGACCGCATATCCTAAATTGCCACCAAACAAAAATTAGCCAATAAAACATATAAATCATCGTTTAACTCAAATTAATAACAAGTTGATAAACACAAGTTGAACAAAACAAAAAACAACACACAAACACACATAAATTTTATCCAATCTTTTAGAAGCTTCAAAAATTGTGTTTATACGTGGAAGTGGGGTGTTTGTTTGGTTTTTGGTTTTTGGTTTTTGGTTAAACTTTTATGTTGGAATGTTATATGGGTATATTGAAAGTAAAATGTCTGAACAAATTCGAAGCTTTATTGCTTTTGACATACAGAATGAGAATTTAGTAAATAGGATAGCCTCAGTGCAAAAATTGTTAATGCAAACTAATGCAGATCTTAAACTTGTTTCTCCTAAAAATATTCATATTACCATAAGGTTTTTGGGTGTTATAAGTCCTGAGATGGTTAATAAGGTTTATGAGGTTATGAAGAAGGTAAAGTTTGTTCCCTTTAATATTCAACTGCAGGGTTTAGGGGTTTTTCCAACAGTTAATTATCCACGGGTTGTTTGGGCTGGGATTACGTTGGGGGCTGCGCAGTTGCGAAGTATTTTTGAGCAGTTAGAGCCTATGCTTCATGACTTAGGTCTTGCGCCGGAACCAGAGTTTAATGCGCATTTAACTATAGCGCGGGTTAGTTCAGGAGCAAATAAGCAGCGACTGGTTGATTTTGTTACACGTCATCAAGAGTATGAATTTGGAAACATTAAGGCAAACTGTTTACGACTAAAGAGAAGTCAACTCTCGCCTGTTGGTCCTACTTATACTACTTTGAAGGAATATAGTCCATAATGTGAAGCGACAGGTATGCAAATTGAACTTGAAGCCTTAAACCGGCAGGTTTTAGAAAAAATTACACCTACACCTGAAGAGTACCGGGTAGTTGAGACTTTAAGCAGACACTTAGAACAACAAATTCTAAAAGCGTGTCAACAACAAAACATAAACGCTACTGTTAGGGTAGAGGGTTCGATAGCTAAAGACACTTGGCTAAAAGAAAACCCTGACATTGACATTTTCATACGCCTACCTACAAATATTTTACGAAAAAACCTAGGAGAAGTTGGTTTAACAATTGCCAGAGTAGCCATGACACAAGAGGCCACGACAATTACAGAGAGGTATGCTGAACATCCATATCTTGAAATCAACATAGAAAATCAACGAGCAGATATTGTTCCCTGCTATAACATAAAACCCGGGGAGGAGTGGCAGAGTGCAACAGATAGAACGCCCTATCATACAGATTATATTAGACAACACCTAACCCCTAAAATGCGTGGAGAAGTACGACTGCTTAAACAATTCATGCAGGGCGTGGGGGTGTATGGGGCGGAAATTAAAGTAGGAGGATTTAGCGGTTACCTCTGCGAACTATTAATTTTAACATACAGCTCATTTGTTCAAACAATACAAGCCTTTGCCGCCTACAATAAACGAGCTATAATTGACATAGAACATCATTACTTAAATAAAGAAAAAGAGTTAGCAATGTTGTTTTCGGAGCCCTTGGTTATTATTGATCCAGTAGATAAGGCTCGAAATGTGGCCTCCGCCGTACAAACAGACAAACTTTACTATTTCATAGGAGCAACAAGAACATTTCTACAAAAACCCTCAAAAAATTTCTTTTTTACACCCAAACAATCACCACTTACAGCAAAAGCATTGGAACAACAATTAGACAAGCGTAGCTCAGCAGTGCTATTTGTAGTTACAGGTAACATTCAAACAGTACCGGATGTACTTTGGGGACAACTCTATAAAACCAAACGCGCTCTACATAAATTATTAGAACTAAATGATTATAAAGTGTTAAGGGACGCTGTGTGGAGCAACGAAAAAACACTTAACATCTTTATTTTTGAGCTAGAGCAACAGGTTATTGCTAACATTAAAAAACATGCAGGACCACCCCTTGAACGCTTAGATGAATGTAACAGTTTTCTTGCCAAATACACAAAAAAGGAGCAAACAATTGCGGGACCCTATATTGAAGAAGGCAAATGGGTTGTTGAAATCACACGCAAACACACAGATGCCATAACGCTCTTAAAAGAAAAACTTGCAAAGGATAACGTGAAAAACGTTGGCGTCTCAGAATTATTCACTAAAACGTTCAAAGAAGGTTTTTCAGTTTTAGCTAACAAAGAAATTATCAAAATTTACAACAAAAAAGAAGATACATATGAGTTTAGGGTTTTCTTAACGACATTTTTGTCGGGAACCCCGTTTTGGTTAACACTAAATCATGTATGAAAATAGGGGACTTTTGTCCCAAGAAACTGTTCTGACCAGAACTATCAGGGTTTACATATGCCACATGGTTTATATCCAGCGTCTAATGCGGCTTGTTGGGAGTCAAAGTGTACTCTGTTTTGTTCGGTAGGCACTGATCTGCAGGTGGTTAAGTGGAAGGTTTTACTAGTTTTAGTACCAATACATGGTGATGTCGCTGTAGTTGTCGCTGAAGGTGTGGGGGGCGTGGATTCTTGTGTGTTTGCTGTAGAAACGGTTTTTTCATCATCGATTACTGGTATGTTTTGGAGGAATTGGTTGCTGAAGTCTATTTTAAGTTCTATCCAAAGAGGTAAATGGTCTGACATCTCAAAGGTGCGCCAGTTTGTCATATAATAGGTTGTTATCTGTTTTTCTGTTTTGTCCTTTGTGTATTTTTCGTCAAAATATTTGACGTAAACAGACAAATCATTGGGGGTATAGACCGATTCTGTAAAATCAAACGCTCCAGCTTTCTGTTGGCCTTCAGAAAAAACAGTCATATTATTGTCAAGTTTCAGTTTGAAGGCGATTTGATCGTAAAACATAGTTTGTCGTAAATCCGTTGGGTGTTCCCGGATGGCCTGTGGAATATAAAAGCCCTTTGGAACGCCGTTCTTATCAACACCCTGTTCCAGTGCTTTCATGGTAGCATCGCTGTGCTTGAAAATATTGAAATCTCCAAGTAAAATGTAGCTTTCATTTTCTTTGTTAGCACGTGCTATCAAGAACTTGGCAATAGCATCAATTTCTGCCACACGACGTGCGTCTTCGCTCGAAGAAGTTCCATAATATACATGAACCGTTGTTAATATAAAACGGAACCACCCAGCTTGAAACGCCACGCAAAACGGTGTACGAGCGAATTGCCATTTTCCATCAACAAGTTTAGTATCGGGCAGTACGATTTTACCGGCCATTTTACGGAAAAAGACTTTGCATCGGTCAAAAATAAAGGCCGTGCGTTCTCCGCCACCTGCAGTGCCTTCTGTACTGTCGGTTACTATGTAATCCCAGTTAGGACCCAATAATGCAACAAGCTTCTGTAAACCATCTAAATTAGCAGCAACCTCTTGAACGGCAACTAAATCAAAACGACTAACAATTTCAGCCATATAATGAATACTTTCAGCACGCCGATTATCACCAAACGCACGAATGTTCCATGTAGCAAGCAAAAGGGTGTCAGTAGCTGTTTTAGCAGGAATCTGACGGTCAAGCTGATCACGTAATAATAAAAGTTTTTTCACAACACGACTTCTTTCTGAATCATCTTTAAACCTTTTAAGTGCAGAATACATCGGCATAAGAATTACTTCCCATTTACACATTAATATACACTTATTATATGAATGTATCTCTCACCCAAATTTTGGACGTATAAAACAAGGATAAGACTTTTTTTAGAAAACCCTTAACAGTATAAAAAGAGTTGTATATTATAAGAATACATAATGAGTAAATGATAAATTCTTCAAAGACACTGTTAGAAACATATATGAGGCAAAAATATGGCTGCATACCCCATAAAATTTGAAGAGTTATCAGAATACAATCAACAGTTTTTCCTAACAGAAAATGCACTAAACAAAGTATCAGCTATACTTAACATGGAATACAGGTCAGCACAAAAAAGTGCAACAATGATGAGGATTATAGGAGGACACTATTAAATGGGAAAGAAAATACAGTTGGCTGCAATAGTAATTGTTGTCGTAGCCTTACTTGCTGCAGTTGTTATGGCTAATGAGTTCTCTGTGTTTCCAGCTAATCCTGCAAATACGCCTACTAATTCACTAATGCCTACAGACACCATCACTGCACCACCTACACCAACGGCTACTCAGGCTGTATCAGAGAAGGGTTTGTTGCAAGTTATTTTTTTGGATGTGGGACAGGCAGATAGTATTCTTTTAAAAACAGGTGATCATGCTATGTTGATAGATGCTGGAAATACTGGTCAAGATAAGCTTATGCTTGATTATTTAGCAGAGTATGGTGTAACTAAACTGGATTATTTGGTGGCTACTCATCCACATGCAGATCACATTGGCTCTATGACAGCTGTGGTTAAGGCAATGGATAGTATAGGTGAGGTGGTTATGCCAGATAAACCGCATACCACAGCTACTTATAAAAATCTAATTAAGGCCATTGACGAGAGAAATATTCCTATTAATATAGCAGAGGTTGGTCAAGTTTTTAACATGGGTGAGGCAAATATACAGGTTCTTGCACCAAAGGATGTGAAAACTGATGATCTAAATGAGGTTTCAGTTGTTTTACGTGTTACATTTGGGGAGACAGTTTTCTTGTTTACTGGAGATGCAGATAAAAACTCAGAGAATGCACAATTGACAAGTGGACTGTCACTTAAAGCGGATGTGCTAAAAGTTGGACATCATGGATCAAAAACAGGTAGTACACAGAAATATTTGGATGCTGTAGCACCTGTTTATGCAGTTATAAGCTGTGGCACCGGCAACTCGTATGGACATCCCCATAAGGAAGTTATGGATCGTCTAAATGCAAAAGGCATTGCCATATATAGAACAGATGAGAAGGGCACAATAATTTTTGTAAGCGATGGTAAAACAATATCCATAGTGGGTGAAAAAGAAGATACAACAACACCCCCACCGTCGACCACAGAGTCAGTATATTATATTGGTAATAAGAATAGTAAGACCTTTCATTTATCCTCCTGTAAATCGTTACCTTCAGAACAAAATAGAGTAACCTTTGAATCGCGACAAGCCGCATTAGATGCGGGATACACACCGTGTGGTACATGTAAACCATGATAATTGTTGACCGAATAGAAGAAAACAAGATAGCTGTCTGCGAAATCGATGACAATAAAATGGTAGATATCCCCTTATCAAAAATCAGCAAAGGTGTTCATGAAGGAGACGTGCTAATAGATGAGAGGGGAGATGGCACATTTTACACGGTGGATGTTGAAAAGACAGCACAAAATAGAGCAGAAATAACAGAATTATTTGAACGCATAAAAGCAAAAAACAAGAGGACATAACACTTATGTCAAAAGCATCAGCTATTTTGTGGCTTGACGAGTTAAGTACTGTTGAAGCAGCGGAAGCAGCTAAACAGGGACGAGTAATTATTTTCCCCATAGGCAGCGTGGAAGCACATGGCGAACATTTACCGTTAGGCACAGATAGTTTTCAACCCGAATATGTTGCTTTGGAAGTGGCACGTAAAACAGGCTGCTTAGTAGCTCCACCTTTTCGATATGGTATAATAAATGCAGCGCGCAACTTTCCGGGCAGCTTAACAATTCAATTTAACACACTTTACAACGTAGCTAAAGATGTGCTCTCAGAGTTATCACGTAACGGGTTTAATCGTATAATTGTTTTAAGCGGTCACGCAGGCTCCTCGCACATGGTAGCATTAAGACTTGCAGCACAAAAAGTCATACAAGAAAACGGAGAAGAAAACGGTAAACAACACACACGCATCATGGTTCTATCAGACTACGACATTGTAGACGAACTCACCGAAGAATTAGTCGACCCACACGATGGACACGCAGGAACTATAGAAACCGCACGTATAATGGACATACGCCCTGACTTAATTAAAACAAAAGGCACCCCAAGCCACTACGAAATGCCACGATTCGAAATAGTCCTACACCCAGAAAAATACTACCCAACCGGAGTACACGGCGACCCAACAAAAGCTACAACAAAAAAAGGACAAACAATCAACAACCACATAATCAAACAAATAACCAAACTCATACAAGAACTACAAACATAACACCAAAAATACCTAACCACATCATCACCACCATATCACATAAATCAAAACCCAAAATAACATCAAACAAATCACCAAACATTATTTTTCAAAGCATAAAAACAAAAATAACTCACACTACAACAGCTACCAGACACACTACATTACGCAAAATTATCCAACAAATAAGAGAAAAATTGTTGTATTACAGATCAGGCCTACACACTTTACTGCCATTGCCACCATTGACTACTTCTACACACGTTGGCACCAGTTGTTGCTGCATTGTTAGAAATTATACCGCCACTCAATTGGTTAAAAGTGCCAACATCTGTAATATACACACCACCACCCGATACAGCTGTATTGCCAGAAATCACACCACCACCCCACAGACTAAAAACACCAGAACCCAAGTAAACACCTCCACCATACTCAAGAGCAGAATTATCAACAACTACGCTCTTATCAAACAACCTAAAAGAACCTGAATTCATAAACACACCACCACCATAAGAAGCTGTATTGCCAGAAATCACACTACCACTCTGAGCCTTAAAAGAACCATAAGTCACGTACACACCACCACCAATATAAGCAGTATTATTATAAACGCACGCATCAGACAAACTAAACGAGGAACTCATTACATACACACCACCACCATGATAAGCTGTGTTGCTAGAAACTACGGCACCATCTGACATAGTAAAAGCACTATCAGAATTAAAAGCTCCAGTAACATACACACCACCCCCAACATAAGCATTGTTACCTGAAATCACGCCCCCATTATGCAAACCAAAAGAACCAGAAGACAAAAACACACCACCACCATAACCGGAGCTAGTAGATTGGACATTATTGCTAAAAATTTTACCACCCGACATACTAAACAAGGCACCATTTACGTATACACCACCCCCACTATAAAGAGCCACATTATTAGAAATTTCACCACCATACAAACTAAAAGAACTCCCAGCAGATACCCACACACCACCACCAATATCAGCTGTGTTATTAGAAATTTCACCACCATACATCATAAAAGTACCCGCACTACACACACCACCACCATTACTCCCTCCTTGACCACTATAATCACCATCGATAACAGTACCAGTATTGCCAGAAATTTTACCACTATTTAAGATAAAAATCCCACCATCAGCAACATACACACCCTTACCGTTAGTGTTACTTGCATGAGTTACAATAACACCATCAATGGTTAACACGCCACCAGCATCAACAACAATAGTGTTTGCATAATTTGCACCAATTAGTTTAAAATATTCACCATCCGCGCTATCACTTGTTAATGTAATATTTTTGTTAGAAGAAATAACAAGAGGTCGGGTAAGTTTGATATCTCCACTAATAGTTATAACCGTAGACCCCTCAGCATCATCAACAGCCGTTCTAAGCACAGACTCCTCGCCACCCACATTAAAAAATACATAAACGACCACAAAAGAAACAAATAAAAGCATTAAGATAAGAGCTAAGTAAATAAGCACAAATCTACGTTGCGTACCACGCGAACTATTTAATGTAGGAACAGTCATATTATACACCACTTACAAATACCCAACAGAATAATAATTCATAATCACACATATAACGTTTTTTTTTGCATTACTTAGTTTTTTCAATAATTTTACAATTTTGTTTCTATTGTTATATGAAAAATGTCAACCGTCTCAACGAATTCTAAAAAAACAAACCCAGAGACGTTATTTATCGGTGGTTTCATCGCTAAAGTATTGTTCTTGGGTAAATTTTGGTGTACAAACGCAGTAGAACACCAAGTCACAGTTTGCTATATTTTTTATACGTTGAGAAGTGCCGTCTGGGATAATAATCACGTCACCAACACTAACTTTTGTGGGTTCCATACCTCTGATGTCTATAATACCAGTACCTTGAGTTATTATA
>WREZ01000029.1 GCA_009779045.1 Candidatus Bathycorpusculum sp.
CTAATTGTAGCCGTTTTAGTTATGATATTTCGGCTTAGTTTTTATGTGTGGATTCTGTTGGACTTGGTTATTTTTGGAGTAGCTAGTTTATTATTACGAAGAGCTGGAAAAGTACCTTTATAAAAGACCACTTAAACAAAATTTGATGGATAGTTTATACTGAAAGTGGGTTTGTGTTCAAGTTTGCTATTTAGTTGTTCAGCTACCTTAAATAAGAGCGGTCTGATTGTTGCCAAAAAGAATAAGTGATATTTGAGAGGAACGATTTGGACGAAGTCTTAGAAATGTTAGATAAGACCACTAAGAGATTACAGAATTTGCTTGAAGAAACTAAAGCGTCAACAAATAAGAAAGCTGCAGCGTATGCACAGGTTTTACAGTCACCAACAGCCACACAAGAGCAAAAGATTAAAATTTTTATAGCTAGAAATTCAGAGCTTGACCGAATTGACCGATTGTCCGCTCAGTTAAGCCTACTTTATTCGCTTCAAATTTTTGCGTTCAAAGTGAAAGTGTTAGAAATCTCCATTAATAACATCAATGAACAAATAACAAAATCAGATTCAACACAAAAAGATGGCGATCTAGAAGATGTTAAAAAGAATATTGATGCACTCAAAATTTTGGTTGAAGCTCAATATGAAGCAATGAAACAAATTCATGAAGACCAGAATAAAACGTTAAACTATATCTATTAACACCAATTTGGGCATAATAAATGTGCCCTCAACATTTTTAGATCTGGATAATTATCATTTTTAGGTGTCAACAAATTTTTTTAGGAGAAATATTTGTTATAAATATGGTATAGAGTTAGCAAAATATGGCGCAGGGTTATTCAAAACATGAGTTGACGTTTTAAGTAAATACGTAAAATGGTTAGGTAAAATGTTTTCAGATAGAAAACAGAAATCTTGTGGGAGAGCAACAACTTTTAATCTATTAGTCTCTTACATGAAATAGGAAAAGGGGATAAATTGCCGATTAAATATTTTGAAGCTCCAGAGATTAAAAAACATGTTGATCAGCTGGCTGTGGAGTGCGAGTTTTATCATGTTGTGTCTCAGCGTGTGTTTTGTGTTCGGAGTAAAGGTTCTAAAGCTAAGCGCACTATTGCTCGTATTCATGGTTTAGGGAAACTTTGGCAGGGTATTTTAAAGCTGCCTCCGACATATACTATTGAGGTTATTTCGGAGATTTTTGATAAGATGTCGTTTGAGGATCAAGAACGTGTTTTAATTCATGAATTGATGCATATTCCAGGTGGTTTTGGGGGTGGTTTTCGGCCGCATAAGGGTTATGTGGAGCGTAAAAATGTGGATATGGTGTATAAGAAATTGTTACAGGCAAGGGCGGTAAAGAAGCAGTGAAGTTTGTTTTTGAACGTTTTTGATATGTGTGGTGTGGGTGTGTGAAATGGTGGTTGTGTTAGCGAAAAATAAAAAACTAAGCGTTAGCAAATATTTGTAAGGTTATTTGAAATGCCTGTTTGTCAATGTTTGAGGTATAGCTGATGAAGTATGTTATGAAGAGTTTGAGGCATAACGGGATTTATGTTCCGCCTTATGAGCTTAAGGGGTTTAAGATTGGGATTCAAGGTCAGGTGTTTGCGCTTACTGAGAAGTCTGAGCCGATGGCGGTAGCGTGGGTGCGTAGGGTTTTGTCGACTACAATTTCGCCGCCGGATCATGTGTTTACTAAGAATTTTATGAGGGAGTTTTTAGAGCAGTTAAAGAAAGAGAATGATAGTGTTGCTTTTTTGGATGTTTTTTTGTTGAAGTATCTTGAAAGTTTGGATGTTTCTCTGTCAGGTCAAAATAAGAGTGAGAGACAGCAACAGTATGAGATTGATTTTAGTGAGGTAAAAACGTTTGTTCTTGATGAACGCGTTAAGAGGGAGGCTATATCTAAGGAGGAGAAGAAGTCTCAGGCGGAGGTGCGTAAGGTTACGCGGTTGGAGTTGAAGGAGAAGTTTGGTTATGCTGAGGTGGATGGTTGTAAATTGGAGGTGGCTAACTGGACTTCTGAGCCGTCGTGTCTTTTTGCGGGTAGAGGTGATCATCCGCAGCGTGGTAGATGGAAGGAGGGACCGGGTCAGGGGGATATTACGTTGAATTTGTCTCCTGATGCTGCTAAGCCTGTGGGGTGGAAGGTGATATGGGAGCCGGAGAAAATGTATGTGGCGAAGTGGATAGATAAGTTGACTGGTAAAGTCAAATATGTTTGGTTTAGTGATACGGCTTTTTTGAAGCAGAATCGTGAGAGGGAAAAGTTTCAGAAAGCGGAGAATCTTGGTAAGCAAATAGGTCAAGTTGAGAGTCATATTATTAAGAATTTGGGGTCTAAAGAGTTAGAGCGCCGGAAAGTGGCAACTGTTGCTTGGCTAATTTTTGCTGTTAACATGAGAGTTGGTGATGAGAAGGATCCTGATGAGGCGGATACTGTGGGTGCTATTACGCTTCGGGATGAGCATGTAAGTATTAAAGGTAACATGGTAACCTTTGACTTTCTAGGTAAAGATAGTGTTCAATGGATAAAAACTATACAGGCAGATCCGCAAGTAGTAAAAAATTTGGAAGAGTTAAAGAGAGACCGAACTAAGCAATATCTTTTTGAGGGTGTTGATAGTAAGAAGGTGTCAAGGTTTTTATCTGAGAAGGTGCCCAAGCTTACGGCTAAGGTTTTTCGTACTTGGAAATGTACTAAAACCTTAAAGGAAGAATTAGATAAGAGCGGTGTAACTAAAGCAGATCCGGATTATAAGAAAAATTATGCAGCTAAAATGGCTAATCTAAAGGTTGCAGAGGTTGCAAATCATAAACGTAAAATTCCACCGACCTTTGATGAGCGGTTAAAGAAGAAGGAAGATAATATTAAAGCTATGCAGGTTCAGTTTAAAGCAAAAAAGGCTGAAGGTAAAAAGACTGAGACGCTTGAAACGCGTATTACGAAAGCAAAATTGGATTTTGAATTAACAAAGCTTACACGTGAATACAATTTAGGTACTTCTTTAAAGTCCTACATTGATCCTCAAGCGTATGTAAAATGGGCAAAGAAGGTAAAGTTTGATATAATCAAATTTTATCCAACAACCTTACGTAATAAATTTAATTGGGCGCTTCAGGATAAACCTAAAAAAGCAGCCGTTTCCAATGATGAATAGTAGAGTGCACGCCAACATGAGTATTAAGGAGACAGTTGACGGCACATTAATTACCATTTTTGTTAAACCTAACAGTTCTAAATTTGCTATAGAATTAGAGTGTAAAGAAATTGTTGTTTATGCTACTGAAGAGCCAGAAAAGGGAAAGGTAAACAAAGAAATTATCAAAGAGTTAACAAGACTTTTTCGTGCTAAAGTTGAATTGGTTTCAGGGGCTACATCTAGGCAGAAACAGTTAGTTGTTAGACTGAAAAAAGCAGAGTTAGAACAGTTTTTGAGCAAAAAATAGTTTGGAGTTATTGTATTTTGAATCGTAATAGTGCTGCTAATCCGCCAAATGCGCTTTTTAACATTTGACCTTCTTCTGTTTCTGTTGAGATTACCTCCACATCTGTGTTTGAGTATTCGGCGAGTTGTGCTAAATCGTCAATTAAGTCAATTTTTTCAAACACTGTAAGAGATGGCGCTGTACATTTTAGGCAAGGTTTGCCTGTGAGACTTTGTGCAAACGTTTGCAAATTTATAGTTTTGACGGTTTCTTGTTGTTGAGAGTTGCATGCACTACATTTTATGGTTACTCGTTGCATGTCAAGGGCCTCAGAAATTAGGAGCATACGAACTTGACCCCCCTGCAACGCTTTACGTACTTCCGCTTCACCATAAGTAATCAATCCAGTGTCATGGCCTACTTCAAATAGGAATTTTTGCATTATTTGTTTTTCTTCTACATAACGTACTTTTTTCATTATTTCGGGAGCTTTCTCTACAACTTCTTTAACTCCCTGTTCCTCAACATAGGCGGTGTCGACAACATCTAAAAGTTTGTTTTTAAGTTGGTAATTAAGATAATCTCCTTTCTGAAAATCATACTTTGTAGGACCTGGCCCGCCTAAAATTATTCCTTTAAGATTGTCTATAGGTAAAAGAATTTCATTAGCGTGTGCTCCAGCGCGGGTAAAGTATTCATTTAACTGCATTTCTCTTAGTCGTTCATAACGTCTAGCTGATTGCCCTCCAGCACGGGTTTTGCCGCCAACTCCTGAGGTCATTTCGCGTATAATGTTTAAGTGCTTACCGGTTAGAGTGGCTATTGTGGCATTTGAGGCATCAATTAGCATAATACCGTAAGTTTCTTTTTCTCGTAGCATTTCTTGTAAATGTTCAGTGTGAAAACGTGAGTCACATCGGTAGAGGAAAATACGAATAGGTTCTGGAGGGATAATAACCCAAGATTCCATACGTTCTGTTCCAGGCCCACTGTCTTCTTGTGGGAGTGCTCCGCAGAATATAACTAAACCTTTTTCCCCGGGGTCTTTGAATAGTTTGAGTTTTTGTTGTGCTTTAACAATAGCATCTAGCACGTTTTTGCGTGTGACATTTGATTTAATGTTAGTAGCTGTTCCGTATTCTTCGCGTAGTAGATTAAGGGCATCGCTAATTTGTTTACCTGGCGGTACATAAATTGTAATTAGCTCTGTGTGGCTACCCTCTTTAGTGGCTAAGGTGTTAATTGCTTTTCTTGTACGATATAGCTCTAAGCTGTCTTTTTTTGCAACACTCACAATAATTCACGTAAGTTAAGTTATAGACTCTTAGGTAGAAAGGGGTAAGAGCAAATAAAAGTTACTACGAAAGTATGTATTTAGTTTGTGGTTTAGGTTTGTAACAGAGGTTTTGTTTTTGTTGTGATATTGTGAGTTTTTTGTAGTGTTAAATGTGCGTTTTTGTTTGTTTGAGGGGCTTGTTGTCTGTTAATGTCCGATTTTGTATGTTTTTTGTTGTGCGTTGTTGTGTTAAGTGGTTACGTATTAAATATCAAGTTTCAAAATGTCTTTAGTTATTTGTTTGTTTTATAGGCTAAGAAAGAGCAAGAAAGTATAGTTTGCTCTAAAGTGTGTGATGTTTTTGTATGTGTGTTGTTAATATGTGTAATGTTTTGGTTTTTTGTTAGTGTGTGGATGTTGTGTCTGTTGTCGTGGGTGTGGTGGGAGCGCCGATAGCGTCTTTTAGGTAGGATTTAAATGGCCCGAGTTTGCCTCCATAATTGCCGGCGGAGATTTTTATTACGCCTGGGCTGTTAATTGAGGCGGTAACGCCTATTTGCATTGCTTTGTTGACGGCTTCTAGTGTTAGTCCGTTGAGGACTATTTCAAATACGCTTGTTGCGTTTTCTGGGACGACGGTGTTTGGTGCAATTGTTCGTAGAGTTGGGCAGTAGTCTTCGTTTGTTGAAGCTTTAAGTTTGTATTTTGCAGAACCTGCTTTGCTTCCTGAGCGGCATATACCTCCTGGGAATGGCATGATTACGTCTGGGACGTGTTGGCGTATGGCGTCGACTGCGGCTTCGGAGGCTGCTAGGGCTTCGGGTTGGGTTTTAGCGAATATCATAAAGTTACCACCTGCGACTGCTTCCATGGCGCCAAATCCGTCTTCTACTATAAAGTTGCCTTCCATTACTGGAATTTTCCAGCATTTGCGACCGCCTATAATTGTTTTCTTTTGAAAACCATCACCGAAATAGCGTAGGCTGCTTCCAATGTTTAGGGTGCGTTTTCCTAGTAAACCGTTGAATGCGGCTGTTGAGGGACAGGTCATAACGCATTGACCTATGCGTCCTAAGAGTTGCCCTTTTAGTTCGAAGCGGTCACGGTTGTAAATTTGAATTAGGACGCCGGGGCGTTTGTCTGGCGTTTGGTCTGCGGGTACCATACGTTCTATAGATGCCTCTGCTGAAGCGGCGATTACACTGGTGGCAAATCCTGTGGTAATGTTTCCTGCGATTTGTGCCCATTTTTCATTTTGGGCTGTAATTAGAACTCTTCCCACCCATAGGGGGAACATTTCAGCAAAAGTGTCACTTACCTCTACTGTTTGTTTTGCTGCAGATTTTACGAAAAAAATTTTTTCTTTATCATCATAACCGATAATTTCAAGTTTATTAGTGTTTGGTGACAACATAGAAGAGACCTTAAAACCAGTTGGTACTTGTATAATTTAAGAGTTTTTATAAAAACAAGAACGTTCATTTGAGTTAGACATAAAATAATGCGTATACACACAGTTATATACATAATTTTCAACACCTATAACGAAAGACTAGGTATTTGTAGCCAATTTTAAAGAGTGTTTTTAGACCTAATAAAAACACTATTCAACAAAAGAGTAAGCCACGTTAGACCATATGTGACGACATTCATATTTCTGTCTGAACGTTTGAAAGAGGGGGTGGTGGATAATATTTTCCTTTTATAGGTATTTGGTTTTTGCAGTAGTTACACTGCATCTCGTTTGTTAGGTGCCATTGGGTTATTTCGTATGTGTCGCGTTGTATTATAAGTTCATTACATGCGGGACAATAGGTGTTTTCTGCTACGTGTCCTGGCATGTTTCCAAGATAAACATATCGTAAGCCTTCACTTTTTGATACAAGATAGGCGTGTTCCATAGTCTCTAAAGAGGTGGCGGGGAGTGTGGACATTTTGTAGTCAGGGTGAAAACGTAGTAAGTGAAATGGCGTATTTGGTCCTAAATAGTCATTGATCCATTTTGCTAAACAGGCTATTTTGGACATTGAATCACCTATTTTGGGAATGATAAGGTTAGTGATTTCAATGTGAATATTTGCGAGCTTGAATTCTTTTATAGCTTCGAAAATTGGTTGAACCTCAGATACTGTTGAAATGTTTTTGTAGAATCCAGAGTCGCCGGCGGCTTTGAAGTCTATTGTTACAGCATCAATATAGGGGGCGATTGTTTTTACGGCTTCAGGGGTTAAATAGCCGTTAGTTACAAAGGTATTAAAGAGACCGGCTTCATGAGCAAGCTTAGCAGTGTTATAGGCGTATTCCATAAAAATTGTAGGTTCAGTATAAGTGTAACTAATTCCATGACAATTAGCCTCTTTTGCCGATTTAATAATGTCTTCAGGTGATAGAAGATTTCCTGTAACGTCTGTGCTTTGACTTATCATCCAATTGTCGCAGAATTGGCAACGAAAATTACATCCCGCAGCAGCAATTGATGCTACTAACGCGCCAGGATTAAAATGTGAAAGAGGCTTTTTACCAATAGGATCAACTCCAAAAGAAACTATTTTACCATAATTTAAGGCATACAATATGCCGTCTTTGTTTTTACGAACTAAACAAAAACCAGTGGAACCATCTTTAATTAAACAACGTCTGGCACATAGGCAACATTTTACTGACCTTTCAGCCTCTTGAGTGTAGAGCATAGCTATAGGTGTTGACAAAACAAACCACACAATAAAAGAGTCATATTTTCTTAAAACTCTTTAGGCCACTGTCAATAGAAAAAATATAGTAACGTAACTTTTCGTCAATTCAAACTGAGTAAAAAACTAAAAAAGACAGGCATCAAACACTGCGTATAATGTACATTATTTTCTGTAGTGCTGTATGTTACGGTCTTAACATATTTTGTCATCGTTATTGCGCAGTCTGAATTTAGGAAATTATCAAACAAAAATAGTAATCAATCAACTAATATTTTCAACAAAGACAAATAAAAAAAAGAAAAAAGGGTTTGTGGTTTTATTGTTTTTGACCTATTTTTTTGAGGATCAACACTACACCAATGAGTACGACTGCAATGATTGCAATACCCACGCCAATGATGTACAATTCGTATGGTGGAGTTTCTACTTCGACTATTTCTGGTGCTGCTGATACGTATGCTTCGGCTTTTGCTTCGCTACTATAGTATGATGCGCTGCCATCAAAGAATGCATAGATTTCATATTGACCTGCTTTGGTTGGTGTCCATGCTACGGAGTATCTGCCATATATGTCAGTTGTTGTTTTACCAATTAACTCTGATTCTTCAGATTGCCCGTCCCATGCATAAAGTGAAATTTCAACACCTGTAAAGGTAGCTGGTGCTGCAAATTGTTTGTAGACATGAAGCATCCACTCACTTTGTGACTCATCAGACGCTACTGGAACACCTTTTGGAAATTGCAATTGTGCACGATCGCTTTGTGTGCCTGGTGAAACATCCATAACTGTGCCTGAAATTAGTGCTGTTGTACCTGCTGTTATAGCAATGTTAGGTGCTAAAACTGTCATGTCACTTGGACCTTTACCGACTGCATAGATTTGTTGATCATATGTATCCATGGTTGCAATGATGCTATCACCGATAACTGCTTGACCACCCCATAGAGTTTGACGGAATGCTCCATCGATCTTCCAAATGAGGTCACCTGTTTCTGCGTCAAGACAGAAGAAGGGTGCACCTCTAGGTTTAGGTTCTAGTGTTGAATGTTCCATGTGGCCAACATAGACTTTGCCGTCTGATATGAAGGGTATAGTTAACCACCAGTTTTCTCCTAAATATGATTCGGTATATTGATCTTTTGCTTCATAAGTCCAAAGTTCTTTACCTGTTTCAACGTCATAGCAGTATACAATGCCAGCAAGACTTGCTTCATAGAGTTTACCATTCACTATTGCTCCTTGTAAGCCGGCATTAGTCCAGGCATCTTGATAGCGATGCGGCTCTGATTCCCACATGTATTTGCCTGTTTCTAAACTAAAAGCATAGTTCATTCTGTTTTCTTTTGTCCAGAAAATAGCTACATAAGGATCATCACTAAATGCTGCCCAACGCGATTGTGTAGTTAACGTAAGATCAGCCCATACGCTAGGTGCTTGTGTCTGTCGTCTATAAAAGAGGACTTGTCCTGGATTTTCTGAATCGATGCTAATTCCTGTAAGAAATACGCCATCAGTTGCTGAAATGGCTGGTGCAAGAATGACACGATCACCTGGGAATGCAACAAGTATGCTCCCTGGAGTGGTTGTCATTCCTGATACTGAAACATTTACGTCATAGCCAAGTGATGCGTCATATGTTCTTCCTTGAATTTGACTGCCCCAAGCATCTGCTGTACCTGTCTTACCTCTGTTAACGACATATGTAGAGTTCCACTGTGTTAGTCGCCAGTTTGGATTCGCTGTGGTGCCAATGTTGGTTACTGCGTATTTTAGCATTTCACCACTTGGACCAACATAAATAGTTCCGCCTGGAACGTTTGTCATGTTGTATTTGAGGTCACCATTTTTTGCGTCAAGTGCATACATAGTTGTTCCGCTAGTAAGCCATATATAAGCCCATGCACCACGGTTATTTTCAGTTACAAAGTTAAGTGTTTGTCCACGTGAAATTCTGCTATTGCCAAAGCTGTATGTGTTTTCCCATAGTACTTTGCCTGTACGTAGTTCAACGGCAACAATTGCTTGTTGTGGTGAATTACTGACGTATTTATTGTAGTATAGAACACCTGCAAGGATAATAGAGCCTGCAAATTTACCTTCATATGCATCTCCGTTTTGAAAACCCACTTCCAGATTAGCTCCGCCTGCTAAACCACCCATGGTGTCGCCAATTGGCATGTTCCATAGGATGTGCGCGCTCTCTGGTGCGGCATTGTAAGGTGCATAAAAGTTTCGCGGTATAGCTACCCAGCTGCCCATAATTGAGTACCATTCACGGAGTTGTGAATCAACTGGTCTTGTCCAATAACTTGTTGGCATTGAATGACCTGGGTGAATGGGTTTATACCATCCCTCTATTATTTCAAAAGTAATTATGTCACTTTCACCAGGGGCATAATTTCTACCTTTATAAGTTTCACCGTCAAAAAAGCATTGTGCTGTATAGTTTCCTGGTTCTGCAAAGGTAAGGTATCTGCCGATTGTGCCCGTAGACCATGTTTTCCCTGTATGGTTCTCAACTTTACCGTTAGGGTATGTAATTTGTAGGGTAACATTCCAGCCATCGTTATAAGTGTCTAGTGGTTGTATTAGACCCCAGTTAAATAGGACTGCTTGTCCAACACCAGCTGGATTTGGAATTGCGTCAACAAATGGCCAACTAACTACTTTTGATTGTGCGTTTACGTTCGGCACTGCAAGCATAGACGCTATAAAAGATAGCATTAGTAACACTGCAAACATCTTGACAATATTTTTAGATTTTGTATAATTCATTTATTTACCTCATTATAACACCTACTAACCAAATATGTCTTAATAAAAG
>WREZ01000030.1 GCA_009779045.1 Candidatus Bathycorpusculum sp.
AGTTGCCCAGTTCTTTTAGCCGCTCAGGTTAAGTCCAGTCTGTTTAACGGTCGAAATGACCAAGTTAACGTCGGACTAACCAGCAAGTAAACAATAGACAGCACCTTTCATAAAGTCTGTTTAGGGAAAAAGCTATATGTAAACACGTTGCTAAAGATTATTTATGCCCGATAAAGTACGTTGTGCTCATATTTTAGTAAAAACCTTAACGGAAGCTCAAACAATAAAAGCACGTATAGACCAAGGTGAAAGTTTCTCTGAAATAGCCAAACAGTTTTCTCTTTGCCCTTCAGGTAAAAAAGGTGGAGACCTTGGCACTTTTGGACGAGGCCAAATGGTAAAGCCTTTCGAAATTGCTGCGTTTCAGCTTGAAAAAGATAAAGTTTCGGACCCTGTTAAGACAGAATTCGGGTACCACATAATCAAACGATTAGGTTAAAAACAGTTTAATAACAAGGTTCATGTTTTATTCCTCTGATGAGATTTAACTGTTAAAATTGAGGCTTAAAACATTGAATATAACTCCTTTACGCCAAAATCAAAATGCGTTAATGATATGTATTATACTTTTTGTAGGATTCACATTTTTTTCAATCTTTAGAACAAGTTTCAACTCAATCGATACTATAGTTAATTTATGGATAATTACCATTCATACTGACGCAGCAACTTTTATCGCAAAAATTGTTTCTGTCGCCTTTGATACAATCGCTTTAGCTATAGCATCATTAGTAATAGCTGTTTTTCTTTTCATAAAAAATCATAAAACCCACAGTTTACTACTTTTAACAGGTATAGGCGGAAATGCTTTATTTGTAGCCATCATAAAAAGCCTCACTCAAGTTACCCGACCTACAAACCAACTTTTATATAACTCAAATTTTTCATATCCCAGTGGTCACAGCACAGGCGTAGTTGTCTTTATTGGCTTAATAACTTATTTTGTTTGGTTAAACTGGAACAACAGTCAACGTGTAAAAATCTTATCTTCAGCAATTTTTGGTTTAATGGTTACTTTTGTAAGTTTTAACAGGATTTACCTCAATGTTCACTGGTTAACCGATGTTGTAGGGGGCTGCCTGTTTGGCGCATTTTGGTTATCTTTTTGCATTCTAATTTATGAACAATTAAACTTAGCTGGCAAGTTTAAGTCTAACCGGTAATTTGTTGCCTATTTGATATTTTCATTTTTTAACAACTTTTTATTTGTGCGCTTTCTCAACTTTTTAGCTCTGCCTTGTTTAATTGGGGTGTATGGCTATAACTCTTTATTGTGTTAATAGGAAGGTTTTTAGTTTAGTTATTATATGAATCTGTGCAAAGTGTAGAAGTGTAAATTGAGGTTAACGTTATGTCTGTATTTGCAGCACCAGGAGCTTATGATCGTGCAATTACTGTTTTCTCCCCTGATGGCCGACTTTTCCAAGTAGAATACGCCATGGAGTTAGTGAATCGTGGCGCTACCATTTTAGGTATCCAAACCGCTGAAGGTGTTGTACTTGGTTCTGAAGAAAACATTGAAGCCCTTGAGGAAGCCTGTTTTTCTTACAAAATTTTCCGTGTAGATGATCACGTAGGCGCAGCGATTGTCGGTTTAAGCTCTGACGCAAGAATCCTGATTGATCAGGCAAGAGTTTATTCTCAAAGTAATAAATTGACTTATGATGAACCTATAGATGTTGAAGTTGTAACTAAACGCATTTGTGATATACAGCAAATGTACACGCAGCATGCTGGTGTAAGACCTTTTGGTGTATCTATTATTTTTGCTGGTGTCGATAAAACTGGTTCTCGTGTTTTTGGAACACATCCCAGTGGAACATACCGAGGTTACAAAGCAACTGCTTTAGGTGCAGGAAGAGAAACAGTTCTAAACATTCTCAAAGAAGAATACAAGGACAACATGAGTCTTGAGGATATAACAAAACTTGCAGTAAAATGTTTAGTAAAAGCTTTAGAGGCAAGACAACTCCCACCAAGAATTAAAATAGCGGTTATACCTACTGCAACTAAAACGCTTGAGATGTTCTCTGACGAAAAAATAGATACTTACATTAAAGAACTGGGTTTAAGTAAGTGACATTGTGATGAGTGAAAGATTCACTGTTGCACGTTTAACCAAAGAAGATGAACACTTCGAAATTTTGATAAAACCCCAAAAAGCATTAGATTACCATAACGGTAAAATTTCGGCAATAACCGAAGTTTTAGCCGCTGACATAATTTTTTCTGATGCTAACAAAGGTACAAAAGTTTCTGAGGAAGCGATGAAAAAAGCTTTCAAAACAATTGATCCATTGAAAATTGCTGATGAAATTTTAAAAAAAGGCACTTTACAGTTAACAACAGATCAAAGACGTAAAATGGTTGAGGATAAACGCCGACAAATTATCGATTTTATCTCTCGTCAAGCAGTTGACCCTAAAACAAATTTACCCCATCCACCTGCACGTATCGAAAATGCTATGGAACAAATTCGTTACCCCATTGACCCTTACAAGTCAGTGGAGGAGCAAGCTAATGACATAGTTAAATTACTTAGACCAATTTTGGCTTTAAAAATTGAGCAAGTAATTGTTGCAGTAAAAGTGCCCGCGCAATATGCGTCAAGAGCTTATGGGACAATAAAATCTCTTGGTCTTCTTAAACGTGAAGAGTGGCGTGGTGATGGTTCTTGGTACGGAGAAATTGAAATGCCTGCTGGGGTATATGCTTCAATGTTAAATAAACTTGGTGATGTAACCAAGGGCAGTGGAGAAGCAAAAATAGTATCTTAAAATATGAGAAATGAAAATTTGGATGAGAAAATTTATGCCAACATACTTTGAAAAAAAACAACTTGTTATACCTGGAGAATTGCTTGCAGAAGGCGACTATTTACCAGGTGAAAATACATATGTAGATGAAAATAAAATCTATGCTCAACGAATTGGACTTGTAGATGTTGACAATAAAAAAGTTAGCATGGTTGCACTTAGGGCTTTTTATGTACCTAAAGTAGGCGACATAGTTATTGGAACTGTTACCGAAGTAGGATTCAGCGGTTGGACCGTTAACATAAAGTCTCCTTACAATGCAATGTTAAGAGCGTCAGACGTTTTAAGTAGGCCTTTTAAGCCACAAAATGATGAATTATCTACAGTTCTAAACGCAGGTGACTTAATTGTTGCAAAAATCGTTTCATACGATCGAGCACATGACCCACAACTTACCGTTGGAGAACCAGGCCTTGGAAAGATCACACGCGGACAACTTCTTAATGTTGTGCCAACAAAGATTCCACGTGTTATTGGTCGAAAAGGCTCAATGATTTCTATGATTAAACAAGAAACAAACTGTCAAATTATTCTTGGGCTTAACGGCGTAGTTTTAGTCACTGGCAAGACTCCTGAAGATGAAGAACTTGCTATTACTGTAATTAAAAAAATCGAGCAGGAATCACACACAAGTGGTCTAACTGATCGTATTACTCAATTGCTTAAAGAAAATAAAGTAAAAACTGAGGAATCTAAGAATGAATGATAAACCTGTTAAATTGATTGACAAAAAAGGTATTAGACTAGACGGTCGTAAAGCGACTGATCTTCGACCTCTAAAACTTCAAGTGGGGGTCCTCTCAAACGCTGATGGTTCAGCTTACATTGAACACGGTAAAAATAAAATTTTAGCCGCAGCTTTTGGCCCAAGAGAAATGCATCCAAAACACTTGGCTCTTGCAGATAGAATGGTTCTAAGATGTCGTTATCACATGGCTCCATTCTCAGTTCAAGAACGAAAATCACCTGCACCATCTAGGCGAGAAGTAGAACTTTCCAAAGTTATACGTGAATCACTAGAACCAGCATTATTTTTAGAACTCTACCCAAGAACAGGTGTAGATGTGTTTGTTGAAGTATTGCAAGCCGATGGTGGGACAAGATGCGCAAGTATTACTGCTGCTGCTTTGGCAATTGCTGATGCTGGTGTCCCAATGCGTGACCTTGTTGTTGCTTGTGCCGCCGGTAAAGTTGATGATACAATTGTCCTCGACTTACACGATGAAGAAGACAAACTCGGCTCCGCAGATGTTCCAGTCGCTTATATGCCATCATTAGACGCTATTACTCTGCTTCAGATGGACGGCATTCTTACCCCCGACGAGTTCCAAAAAGCTGTAGACATGGCCATGGGTGGATGCAAGAAAATTTATGAGATGCAGAAAGAAGCGTTGAAAACCAAGTATATGGTTGTTAAAGACGTAGAAGAAAAAGAAGAGGAAGAGGTAGAAGAGTAATGTCATCCCTTATTACAAGAGTTAAATTGAAGCAAATTAGTCAACACATTGAAAATGGTAAGCGTTTAGACGAACGTGGTTTACATGACTATCGTCAAATAAAAATTGAGCAAGGTATAATTCAGAAAGCTGAAGGTTCAGCACGTGTTTACCTAGGAAAAACAGAGGTTCTAGTTGGCGTTAAAGTTGAAACAGGTGAACCATTTCCAGATACACCAAATGATGGTGTACAGACTGTAAATGCTGAACTTGTACCTTTAGCGTCACCAAACTTTGAGCCTGGTCCACCTGACGAAAACAGTATTGAACTAGCAAGAATCGTCGATCGTGGGCTACGTGAATCACACGCTATTGACACAGAAAAACTCTGTATTGAGGCAGGCAAAAAAGTCTTTGTCGTTTTCGTAGATGTTTACGTCCTCAACTATGACGGTAACCTAATTGACGCTTCAGCCTTAGCTGCCTTAGCTGCACTAATGAACACTAAATTGCCTAAATATGAATACAAAGATGGCGAAGTGAAAATTAAGGAAGGATATACACAATTACCCATGAAGAGTCACCCAATCACTGTTACAATCGCTAAAATTAACAACCAACTTGTCATTGATCCCCAACTCGAAGAAGAACAAGTAATGGATTCAAGAATTTCTATTGCAGTCAACGAACAAGGTAACATTTGTGCCGTTCAGAAAGGTGGTTCAAGTTATTTCACACCGCAACAGATTTTAGAAGCTTCAAAGCTTGCACAAGCAAAAGCAGCAGAACTGCGCAAAAAATTTGATTGGTGAAAAAGTTGCCAAAAATGAAGAAAGTTGGTTCAACTCGTGGATTAGGTGCTCGTTACGGTTCCACAGTTAGAAAACGCTATGTAAAAGTGATAACTGAATTAAAGAAGCCTCACAGATGTCCCCAATGCGGTTTCGTAAAAGTACACCGTGTAAGTGTCGGTGTATGGCAATGTAACAAATGTAACTATACCTATGCAGGTGGAGCATATACTCCAATAACAAAATTAGGTGTTATAGCTAAACGATCTGCAAAAGGCGCCATTGAAGAAACCCCAAAACCAGCTGTCTCAACAGTTGAAACAACATCTGAAGAAGCCGTGTAAACGCCTTCTTTTACTTTTTTTAATTTTGTTTGTTTTCGCTTACCCTTATTTATTTGAACGATCCCTTATTTTTTGAAGTGAAGTAACATGACAATTAATGCTAAAGTGTCTGTGCGTATAAAATTCTCTAATTCTAAACAGCTCATCACCGCAGTTACAGCATTAAAACCTGAGGTTAATTCACCTGTTACCCATCGGTCAAATGTGGAACTACAAATTCATGATTGCTTTCTTACTCTAACGGTTGACGCTGAAGATACTACTGCTTTACGAGCTACCGTTAATGCTTATTTACGTTGGATTGCCTCAACTATGTCTGTTGTTGAAATAATTGAATGCATGTGATTATCTTTAACATTTTCTATTTTAGATAGCTACCTTCAAGTTAATGAAAGCTTTTGTAAACCTGTTTTGCATGCTCTTGTGTGTACTGTTTTTTGTGATGTTTTTGTATTTTGCCCGTCAAGCGGAATTTTTTTGTCTCTTCCCAGTTCTTGTTAAAAAAAGCTTAACAAATACTTACTTTAGGTTAGTTAGATGTTTATAAATTTCATTAAACGAATACTCCTGCAAGGGAAGGTTTAAATAAATACTGCCTTATTTCGTATATGCTTCAAGTTAAAAACGGAAGATAATTCAGAATGTCATCACAGGAATTTCGTCACATAGTACGCATTATGGGCACTGACTCACCAGGCACCCTTAAGACTTCTTATGCAGTGAAACAAGTCAGGGGTATCAACATGAGTCTGTCAAACGCTGTTATTAAAAAAGCCGGCGTTAACCCAGATTTGCGAGTAGGTTTTATCACAGATTCAGATATATCAAAAATAGAGGATGTAATCCGAGATCCAGTGAAATACGGAATACCTGGCTGGCTCTATAATAGACAAAAAGATTCAGAAACAGGCAAAGATGTCCACCTCTTGAGTGCTGAACTAATTTTCAAAGTTAAAACTGATATTGATCAAGCTAGAGAAATTCGTTCTTGGCGTGGATACCGTCATGCTTATAGCTTAAAGGTTCGTGGCCAAAGAACAAAATGTACTGGACGCGCAGGTAAAGCCTTAGGTGTTAAGAAAAAGACTATGCCACAAAAGTCCGGTGGATCTGATGGAGGTAAATAATAATGGGCGATCCAAAGAAACAGCGTAAGAAATTTGAAACGCCACGTTTCCGTTGGCGTAAAGATATTCTCCAAGAAGAGCTTAAACTCTTAGGCCAATATGGTTTAAGAAATAAACACGAGCTCTGGCGTCATAAAACGTTCCTTTCTAAAGTGAGAGGCATTGCACGATCATTAATTAGTAAAACTCCTGAAGAACGCGCAAAAATGGAAGGCGAATTGTTAGCTCGTTTGAAAAAGTTAGGTATTCTGCAAGAAACAGCTGTTTTAGCTGACGTCTTAGACTTAACTATTGAGGACATTCTTGAGAGAAGGTTACAAACCATTGTTTTCCGAAAAAGCTTAACACGAACAATATTCCAATCACGTCAACTAATTACTCATGGCCATATCTCAATTAACACTCGTAGAGTAACAATACCTGGTCATGTTGTGTCAAAGGAAGAAGAAGCCCAGATTACTTACTCTGTAACAAGTGCAGTGTCAGACCAAGCACACCCATTACGCACAAGTTTGACTGTTATCGCAAAAGAGCCAGCAGCTCGACAACCCGCTCGTGGTAGACGAGGTGGACGTGGAGGCGGCAGATTTTGAGTAACAGTAAACGTAACGAGAAATGGGGTATAGTTCACATATTTAGTTCCTACAACAACACTTTAATCCACATAACTGATATTAGCGGTGCAGAAACTATCGCCCGTACAACTGGTGGTATGTTCGTCAAAGCTGACCGTATGGAATCGTCACCATACGCAGCTATGCGTGCTGCAACAGGTGCTGCAGAAGTTGCAAGAGACAAAGGAATTACAGCAATACACATTAAAGTGCGTGCGCCTGGCGGTAGTGGTCCAAGGACTCCTGGTCCTGGTGCACAAGCAGCGATCAGAGCTTTTGCAAGATTTGGGTTCCGTATTGAACGTATTGAAGAAGTAACTCCTGTTCCCCATGATGGCACACGAAGGCCCGGTGGCAGACGAGGACGAAGAGTTTAACCTTCACCTTCTCTCTTTGCTTAATAGAAAAATTGAAATAATGCCCTGAAACCATATTGGAACGCAGTTAATATTTACATCTATTGTTGGAGTGTCTTAGCAAGTGAAAATTGAAATCCTTGAAAAAAACGATAATATCATTCGAGTAATTGTTAGAGACGCAGAGGTTTCCTTAATGAACGCTCTTCGTCGAATATCGCTTGCTCATGTTCCCTGTATGGCAATTGACGAAGTTGTAATGATTGACAACTTGTCCATTTTACAGGATGAAATTATTGCTCATAGACTTGGTCTGACTCCTTTAAAGACAGATCTTGACAATTATAACGCTCCTGAAGACTGTTCTTGTCAAAACGAATTTGGGTGTCCACAATGTCGTATAACTTTAACTTTAGATGCAGAAGCACAAGATGGTACGCGGACTGTATATAGCGGAGAACTTGTATCTGAAAGTCCTGAAATTGTTCCTGTATCTGATAAAGTTCCAATTGTTAAACTTACAAAAGGTCAAAAACTAAAACTTGAAGCATACGCAAGGCTTGGCACAGGTAAAACTCACGCAAAGTGGCAGCCTGTTTGCGTTTCTGCATATAAATATTACCCAAAAATTACAACACCTACAACAGCATGTGACGACTGCAAAAAATGCGTTGCCATCTGCCCAAAAAGGGTTTTAGAACTCAAAGGTGATAAAATTAGCGTCCGTGACTTATACTCTTGTAATCTGTGCATGGACTGTGTTGATGCTTGTCCTAAAAAGCCTTCCTTGATCCAAGTTGAATGGGAAAAGAACGCTTTTATTCTTACTTTAGAGTCAACAGGTGCTCTTCCACCTGAACGAGTGCTTCAAGAAGCAACAAAAATCTTAGGGCAGCAACTTAAGGAATTTGAAGAACAAATAAAGGTAGTAGAAAAACAATGAAACAAACTGAATCAACCAACCCAGAATTAATCCAACTTATCAAACAATTAAAGAAAGCGGGCCGTGAGGAAAATGTGCCAATTTGGTTGGATGTAGCTGAACAGTTATCTCAGTCACGCTCTCATCGTGCAGCCGTGAATTTGAGTAGTATTAACAGAAATACAAAACGTGAAGACACAATTGTTGTTCCAGGAAAAGTCCTTGGGACAGGTTCATTAACTCACCCAATAACTGTGGCTGCTTTTAGTATTTCTGAAACAGCAAAAGCAAAACTTGATGCTATACAAGCAAAGTATGTGTCAATCCCTGAACTTGTTGCCAACAATCCTCAAGGGTCAAACATAAAAATTATCCGGTGAAAATGTCATGTCAACAAAATCCCAAGTAACTTACGTAAACGCTGACGGATTAATCGTTGGTAGAATGTCAAGTAACATCGCAAAGCGGTTGTTAAATGGTGAACACGTAATCATCCTTAATGCTGAAAAAGCGATTTATTCAGGAAAAAGGAAAAGCAAAATTGCAGAGGCTCACATATTCCTTGAAGTTGGTGCACCCGAACGTGGACCGTTCCATTACCGCAGACCTGACAGGATGCTTAAAAAAACTGTCCGTGGTATGTTGCCCTACCATCAGCCAAAAGGTAAAATGGCGTTCAAACGTTTGAAAGTATTCATGGGTGTTCCATTAGAATTTAAAGATAAGCAAACAATTCAATTCGAAGTAGCTCAATCTTCAAAACTTAAGGGGCCATCTTTTACTTTAGCTGAACTAGCAAAAGAAATTGGATGGAATCAAGGTGAATAATTATGCCAGCAAAGAAAGTATTAGTTGTTAGTGGAAAACGGAAAACTGCTACTGCTCGCGCAGTAGTGAAACAAGGTGTAGGTAAGGTACGTATAAACTTGACACCAGTTGAAATTTATGAGCCTGACATTGCGCGTGAAAAAATAATGGAACCATTATTGCAAGCAGGTGGTGATGTCTGGCGACAAGTAGATCTTGATGTCCACACCAGTGGTGGCGGTTTCATGGGTCAAGCAGAAGCTGCTCGTATGGCAGTTGCAAACGCTTTACTTAAATGGACAAAAAGTTCTCATCTGCGGACGGTATTTAGTGAATATGACCGAACAATGATTGTTGGTGACTCAAGAGCTAAAGAAACCAAAAAGTTCGGTGGAGCCGGCGCGCGCGCAAAGGAACAGAAGAGTTACAGGTAAGGTGGAAAAAGAAAGTGATAATTCCCGTAAAATGCTTCACCTGCGGTAAATTGGTTGGAGACAAATGGGAAGAATTCGCCAAGCGTATTAAAGCAGGCGAAAATGCGAGTGATGTGCTTGATAGTCTTGGTCTTAAGCGTTACTGTTGCAGGCGTATGTTGCTTTCAAATGTGGAAATAGTAGATGAAGTGTTACGCTTCTATGAAGAAGCTGAGAAACGGAAAGAGACACTTAACTTTTACTAATTTTTCCAAAATTATTTTTCATTATTTTTTGTAGCAAATATTGGAACTATAAAATTTATAACACCATATTTGAAGTGTTCCTTTTTACTGTTCTGAAGTCTGGTATGTGTTTAGCTCTCAGTGAAAATGGGTCTTTATTACACTTATTTTTCAGGTCGATTTAAAAGTTTGTGCCGATTTTACTCATCAAACACACTCACATACACACATTCATACACACATGCC
>WREZ01000031.1 GCA_009779045.1 Candidatus Bathycorpusculum sp.
GCTGTGTATAGATGCCGGCCAGAGGGCGCGGGTTCCACCTGATCCCATTCCGAACTCAGAAGTTAAACCGTGTTCCGTTCCCAACTGTAGTGCGGTCTTCGGCCGCGTGAAATCGGGAAAGCTGGCACTACTTCTTATCTTCTTTCCTTTTCTTAATTTTTTGGTAGTTTTTGGTTGTGTTTTGTTTTAGCTGTTTTGCCATAATTTTTATATCTGTGCTTAACGCTAGAAATAAGAAGTGAATTTAAATGGGGTATTGCTTTATTCAACCGCTTTTCTAAGCGTATAAACTTTTTAGATACCACTTTGCGTGATGGTGAGCAAACACCGGGGGTATCTCTTGTACCTGAAAATAAGTTACGTATAGCTCAACATCTTGATGAGCTTGGTATTGATGTGATTGAAGCTGGGTTTGCATCGTCTTCTAAGGGTGAGTTTGAAGCTGTTTGTTTAATAGCTAAGCAGGGTTTAAGGGCTGAGGTGGCAAGTGCTGGGCGTTGTCTCCAAGATGACATTGATATGGTCATAAAGAGTGGTGTTCAAACTATGAGTATGATCATTCCTACTTCTGATTTACACATAGAGCAAAAACTGCATAAAACACGTGATGATGTTCTAAGGATTACTGAAGAATGTGTAACTTATGCTAAAGCACATGGTTTAAAGGTTGATTTACTTGCTGAAGATGCGACGCGTTCTGATTTTAATTATCTGCTAAAAGTTTTTCAGACTGCCCAAGACTGTGATGTAGATCGTGTAACGCCTTGTGATACTGTAGGTATTTTATCTCCTGATCACGCATATGAATTCTTCACAAAATTAGTTGATACTATCAAAGTTCCTATAGGCGTACATTGTCATAACGATTTTGGTATGGCTACTGCTAACACTATAGCTGGTCTTGGAGCTGGTGCACAAATGGTTCACGGAACAATCAACGGGTTGGGTGAGCGTGCTGGCAATGCCGCCATAGAAGAGGTTGTAGTTACTCTTCACACTCTTTACAAACAACAATTGAATATCAAAACTGAACTCCTCTATGGTACATCTCATTTGGTCTCACGCCTAACAGGTGTTTACACACAACCTAACAAGGCCGTTGTTGGCGAAAACGCGTTTAAACATGAATCTGGTATCCATACACAGGGTATGCTTGCAAACCCTTTGACTTATGAGCCTTTTCCTCCTGAATTAGTAGGTCGTACTCGGCGTATTGCACAGGGTAAACATTCAGGGTCACATGCTATCAGAGCTGATCTTGACAGTATGGGCATAAAACCTTCTGATAAACAGTTTTACGAAATTTTTCAACGTATTAAAGAATTAGGTGACAAGGGTAAACACGTCATGGATGCTGATGTGTTAGCCATAGCTGAAAATGTCATGGGACTTGGCGGCGTTAAACCTATTGTACTTCAAGAGATGACTTTTTATGGTAGTGACAATGCGCTTGCAAAAGCCTCTGTCTGTTTATGTGTAAACGGTAAAACTGTTTGTGGTACTGCAACTGGTGTTGGTCCTGTTGATGCTGCTATAAATGCAGTAAAAGACGCTATAAAAGAGACTGAAACTATTACATTAGAACAATACAACGTAAAAGCCATCACCGGTGGAACCGATGCAGTAGTTGAAGTAGTTGTAACCGTGCGCAAAGGCCCTAGAATCGTTACAGCTATGGGTGTACGCGAAGACATTGTAAAAGCTAGCATGGAAGCCGTTATAAGTGGTATGAACGTGTTAACTACAGACTATCGCAACGGCAACAACACTAACAATACAAGTAAACCATAAACAACTTATTTTTTTCAGCACTTTTTCCATCGTGTTTCAATGAAAACTCATTTTATAAAATTTTGTGACTCGTCGTCTTTATAGATAGGTTTTTATTTAAAAAATGTGTATATCTAACTGTTTAGATTTAACGAGGCAAGAACATGAGGGATTGTCACCTCCATAGCTGGGATCGTCGGGTACTTATTCTATAACTCTTCCAGAGGACTCTCTAATTTTGTCTTATGGTTCTCAAATAACTTTTATATAACAAACAGTCTAAACGTTAATCCAACATGTAGGAGATTGAATTGAATATGCCAAAAATGTCTGGTGCACAAGCACTTTTAGAATCTCTTGAACGTCAAAATGTTGATACAATATTTGGAATTTTAGGCGGAGCTATACTTCCCGTATATGACGCTCTATATGATAACAAGAAAATAAGACACATACTCGCACGACATGAACAATGTGCTGCGCATGAAGCAGAAGGATATGCAAGAGCTAGTGGACGTGCCGGCGTATGTATGGCTACTAGCGGTCCAGGAGCTACAAATCTAGTAACAGGCATCGCAAACGCCTACATGGACTCAAGTCCAGTTATCGCCCTAACAGGTCAAATTCCAACATGTGGTGTCAACTCAAGCTATATGATCGGCCGAGATGCTTTCCAAGAAGCAGACATACTGGGCATAACAACAGCAATTACCAAATACAATTACCAACCCCAAACAGTTATGGAAATCCCACAGATGATCACAAACGCCTTCCATATTGCAACCACCGGAAGACCCGGGCCAGTCTTAATTGATCTACCTAAAAATGTGCAATCAAGCATTGCTGAAGTCGAATTTACAAATAAACCCAACATCAAAAGCTACAGACTCCCACAGCCGCCCAATCCAACAAAAATCAGTCAAGCTGCTGAACTTTTAGCAAAAGCTGAACGTCCCATACTACTGATTGGAGGGGGTGTCATGTTAGCAGATGCAACTAACGAAATGGTCAAAATATCAGACTTACTAATGGCTCCTGTTGCAACAACTTTTATGGGTAAAGGGGCTTTTCCAGAAAATCATCCCTTATCATTAGGGTGTATAGGTATGCATGGTAACCCTGCTGCTAACAGACTCATAGGTGAAGCCGACGTTCTATTGGCTGTTGGAACCCGGTTCTCTGACCGCGCGACCACTAATTTAGATACCTTTGCAAAAGACGCAAAAAAAATTCAAATTGATGTAGACGCCGCAGAAATTAACAAAAACATAGAGGTAGACTTAGCTATTGTTGCTGATGCTAAAATTTCGCTTAAAATGCTGCTAACGGCTACTTCAGAGAAACTAAAGAAAGGTAAAGGTAAAGCTTGGACAACTCGTGTTAAGGCAGTTAAAGAACAACTATGCCCTCTGCTAAAAGAAAGTCCTCATGGTATGTCTCCAAAGGCTTTGCTGTCTGAATTACGTGAGTTATTGCCTCCAAGTGGTATAATTACAACTGAAGTTGGGCAAAATCAAATGTGGTCTGCGCTCTATATGCAAGCACTGCAACCACGGACTTTTATAAGTTCAGGCGGGCTTGGAACTATGGGTTTTGGTTTTCCTGCAGCTATTGGTGCCAAAGTTGCTTGTCCTGATCGTATAGTTATTGACATAGCTGGAGATGGCAGTTTTATAATGTCTGAACAAGAATTAGCCTGCAGTATCACGGAAGATATTCCTGTAATTGTTATGGTGCTAAATAATAGTGTATTGGGTATGGTTGCTCAGTGGCAAAGAACCCTTTATGATAGACGCTATAAGGCCATTAACTTGGGTAAATCGCCAGACTTTGTCAAACTAGCTGAAGCATACGGTGCACAAGGTATCCGCGTGGCGTCTATTGATGAATTCAAAAAGGCCATAAAAACTGCAATGAATAGTAAAGTTACAACAGTTATTGATGTGCCTATTAGTTCAGAAACCGATGTGGTGCCATTTGTGCCTCCAGGATGCGGATTACCTGAACAGCGAGGTGACTATTAATGGAACCTGGAAAAACCAAAATTATTTCCGTACTAGTTGAAAACAAACCCGGTGTTCTTCACTCCATAGCTAACCTGTTTAGACGCAGAAACTTTAACATCGAAAGCATAACTGTTGGCACTACGCAACAAACAGATATCGCCCGCATGACTATCACAGTAAACGCAGACGAAAAAACCATTGACCAAGTTGTTAAACAAGTCGCCAAACAAATAGATGTCTTAAAAGTTGAAGAGCTAGAATCAGGCAATTTTGTTATGCGAGAAATCGCCCTTATCAAAGTTGCAATTACGGACTCCAAAAAACGATCAGATGTAATCAACTTTGTCAAAGTCTTCCGCAGCAGAATAATTGACATCTCACCTGACAGCTTAACAGTAGAAATCACCGGCGGACCAGAAAAAATCAACGCATTTCTAAACCTAATGAAAACCTTCGGAGTGCTTGAACTTGCAAGAACAGGCATAACCGCCTTAACCCGAGGAGCCAAATCCATTAGAATAGACGAGTAAAAAGAGTTACCAAATGGAAAGGCTTAACTTTCACTTTCTTCAAAGTTGCGTCATTCCTTAGGTTAATCTTTAATCATATTTACTAACTAAAAATAGAGTTAATAGAGAAGAAAAAACATGAACATTACAGAAAAAATCTTAGCTACAGCATCAGATAAAAAAATAGTTGTCTCTGGAGAAATCGTGGACGCTAATGTCGATGTATTAATGACTCATGATTTAACCGGACCTTTAGCTGTAGAAGCATTCAAAAAAATTGGTGCTAAAAAAGTCTGGGATAACCAAAAAGTAGTCGTAATTCTAGATCATCAAATTCCAGCTGAATCTATAAAAGCAGCTGAACTCCACAAAACAATGCGCCAATTTGCTAAAGAGCAAAAACTACGTCTATATGACGTAGGTCGTGGTGGTGTCTGTCACCAAGTCATGCCTGAACAAGGATATGTAACTCCTGGTGCAGTTATCGTCGGTTCAGATTCTCATACTTGCACTTATGGTGCTTTTGGTGCCTTTTCTACCGGTATCGGCTCAACAGAAGCAGCTGCAGTTATGACCACTGGAAAAATCTGGTTTAAAGTACCCCAAGCAATTAAAATAGTTGTTAATGGACAATTCAACAAATACACCACACCAAAAGACCTAGTTCTAAACATAATCGGTAAACTAGGTGTTGATGGTGCAATATACAAGAGTACAGAATTTACCGGTCCTACTATACATGAAATGAGCATCGCTGGCAGAATGACTTTGTGTAACATGGCAGTTGAAATGGGTGCCAAAAATGGTATAATCGAACCTGACAACATTACAAAAGAATACCTGCAAAAACGAGTTAAAACTCTGCCCGATTTTGCAGCCTTAAAAAGTGATAAAGACGCTCAATATGCACAGACTGTAGAATTTGACGTTTCACAAATGGAACCACAAATTGCGTGTCCTTCCTCTGTTGATAATGTTAAACCTATCTCAGAGGTTGGTGATGTACCCGTTGATCAAGCATTCATTGGATCATGCACTAATGGCAGAATAGAAGACCTGCGATTGGCTGCTCAAATATTAAAAGGTAAAAAAGTTAAAGATGGTGTTAGGGCCTTGATAATTCCTGCTTCTCAAGAAGTTTATAAACAAGCCTTAATTGAGGGTTTAACTGAAATTTTTACTGATGCCGGCGCTGTTGTCTGTGGTGCAGCATGTGGTCCTTGTTTAGGTGGTCATATTGGACTATTAGCAGCAGGTGAAACATGTATAAGCACTAGTAACCGTAACTTTATTGGTCGAATGGGTAGTACACAGGCTAATGTTTACTTAGCCTCGCCAGCTGTTGTTGCAGCCTCAGCTGTAACAGGAAAAATAACAGATCCAACAATTTTGGAGGAAAAACAATAATGGAATCTAAAATTAATGCTCCAGCGATAAAATTTGGGAACAACATTGATACAGACGTTATTTTACCTGGAAAATATCTCATATTAGTTGATCCCTATGAGTTAGGTAAACACGCGTTAGAAAGTTTAGATACAGAGTTTGTTAACAAAGCAAAGGGTGGCGTAATTTTAGTTGGAGGTAAAAATTTTGGTTGTGGTTCTAGCAGAGAGCAAGCTCCTATAGCCTTAAAGTATGCTGGTGTGAAATGTGTCATTGCAGAAACTTTTGCGCGTATTTTTTATCGTAACGCTATAAACATAGGTTTGCCTGTCATTGAATGTTCTGGAGTTTCTGATGCTGTAAAAACTGGTGATGACATAGCGGTTGATCTAGAGATAGGTAAAATTCAAAATCTATCTGATGATAAAGTGTTGCAAGGCACTATTTTGCCTCTATTTGTTATGGAGATCTTAACGGATGGTGGCTTAATTGAGAATTTACGTAAAAGGCTGGAAAAGAAATGACTGAATACAAAATAGCTCTAATGTCTGGAGATGGTATAGGTCCTGAGTTAACAGAGGCAACCCTTAAAATTTTGGATGTAGTGCAAGAAAATTTTAGTGTAAATCTAAGTATACTCTCTGCAGAGGCAGGCGATGTTGTATATAAAAAAACTGGTGTCGCTCTCCCTGAGAGTAGTCTAAAAGTTATTCGTGAATCGCATGCTTGTCTGAAAGGTCCCGTAGGTGAAACTGCAGCAGATGTCATAGTTAGACTGCGTTTACTTTTTGATCTCTATGCTAATGTGCGACCAATAAAGGCGTTTCCAAATGTGCCCGTGGCTCGTTCTGATATAGATATGATTTTTGTGCGTGAAAACACTGAAGATGTCTATAAAGGCTTAGAATACAGCATAGGCGATGATACTACAGTATGTTTACGAGTAATTACCCGAAAAAACTGTGAACGCATAGCAAAACGTGCATTTGAAACTGCAATGTTACGTCCAAAAAAGAAAGTCACTGCCATACATAAGGCAAATGTTATGCGCATAACTGATGGTTTATTTAAACGTGTATGTCAAGAAACAGCCCAAAACTATCCGGATGTCAAATATAATGAAATGTATGTTGACGCTGCAACAATGCATCTAATACGTACACCACAAGACTTTGATGTACTCTGTACCTGTAACATGTTTGGTGACATTTTATCTGATGAAGCAGCCCAGTTAATTGGCGGTTTAGGCATGGCTCCCGGTGCAAATATTGGTGACAACTTTGCGTTATTTGAACCCATACACGGTTCAGCTCCTGATATAGCTGGTAAACAAATTGCAAACCCCATATCCATGATTCTATCTGCGAAAATGATGCTAGATTGGATAGGCGAAAAATTCAATGACTCCAATTGTTTAAAAGCCGCTGAAGCTATCGAAAAAGCCACTGTACAAACACTAATTAGTGGTCCAACTGTTCCTGACTTAGGTGGAAAAGCCTCCACAATGCAGATGGCTCAAGCTATTGCTGCAGCCCTAAAACCTTAAGCCTGTGAAAACATGATAAACACTCCCAGAAATATCAAAATTCTCGACACGACTCTACGTGACGGAGAACAAACTCCTGGCGTTTCTTTAACTATAGAAGATAAAATCGAAATCGCTCAGCAACTAAACAATCTGGGCGTTGATATTATCGAAGCTGGGTTCCCAAGTAGTTCTGAGGGCGAACGCAAAGTTGTAAAAGAAATAAAACAATTAGGCTTAACCTCACAAATTTGCGCCTTATCTAGATGTACAAAAAATGACATTGACGCCGCTTTAGACTGTAATGTAGACCTAATTCACATATTCATACCCACTTCTCCAGTGCAGATGAAACACGCAGTAAACATGACACCTGAGCAAGTTCTCTCCTCTGCTGTTGAGTCTATACAGTATATCAAAAAACATGGAGTTAAATGTGAATTCTCCCCCATGGATGCTACACGTACGGAAACATCTTTTCTGCATAAAATCTGCAAAGCAGCTCAAGACGCAGGAATGGATAGCCTAAACGTCCCCGACACTGTCGGATGTATGATCCCTAAAACGACTTTTGAATTATTCAAAGACCTAAAAGCCATAATTAAAGTTCCAATAAGTGTTCACTGCCATGACGACTTTGGTTTAGCAGTTGCTAATAGTCTTGCAGCAGTTGAAGCAGGTGCAGATCAAGTACATGTTGCCGTCAATGGTTTAGGTGAACGTGCCGGCAATGCTGCTTTAGAAGAAGTAATTACTACACTGCATGTAGTTTACGGTTATAAGACAAACATAAACACGCGCCTGCTATACCGCACCAGTCGTCTAGTTTCCTCTTTAAGTGGTGTTTCAGTGCAAGTTAACAAAGCTATAGTGGGTGAAAACGCGTTTGCTCATGAATCAGGTATACATACCCGCGGTGTAACTGAACAGCCCTTAACATTTGAACCTATTAGTCCTGAATTAGTGGGTAGAACACGTAAACTAGTTGCTGGTAAACTAGCTGGAACACGTGGCATTCAAGCTGAGCTAAATGAGATAAGTATCCATCCAAATGATGTACAATTAGCCGAGATTGTTCAACGTGTTAAAGAGTTAGGTGACAAGGGCAAGTCAGTAACTGATGCTGATTTAATATCTTTAACCTCTGCGGTCATGGGTCAAGTAATTGGTGATGAGAAAATTGTTGATTTATGTGATTTAGCAGTTGTTACAGGTATCAGAGTTCTTCCAACAGCTTCAGTGCGTTTAACATTGGATGGTAAGGAGTATGTGGCGGCAGAAACAGGTGTAGGTCCTGTTGATGCAGTATTAAAGGCCATTCAAAAACTAACTGGTAACCTAGAAAAAATTAAGTTAAGTGAGTATCGTCTTGAAGCTATAACTGGCGGCTCTAATGCAGTTGCTGAAGTAGTAGTCAAAGTTGAAGATGAAAAAGGTAACATAGTTAGTGCTCGTGCTACACGTGAAGACATTGTTATGGCTTCAGTTGAGGCAATGTTAAATGGTATAAATAAATGTCTGCTAAAGAATCGTAGTCAAGGCAAAAAACAATGAAAGTAACTTATCAGGGAGAAACTGGTGCTTACAGCGAAATGGCTGTCTACAAGTTCTTTGGCAATAAAGCAGAACCAGTTCCCTGTAAAGACTTCCATGATGTATTTGAGTCTGTAAAAACCGGTGCAGTGTTAAACGGTGTTATACCTATAGAGAACTCTATTGAGGGTAGTGTAAACCAAAATTATGATCTTTTTCTAAACTATGACCTTAAAGTCTGCGGTGAAGTAGCAGTCAAACTTGCACACGTGCTAATTGCCAATCCTCAAACAATTTTTGAAGATATAAAAACAATACACTCCCATCCCCAAGCCTTAGGTCAATGCCGAAACTATCTTGAAAAACATACCTGGGCTCTTCACCCCGAATATGACACCGCCGGTAGCGTGAAAATGATCAAAGAAAAACAGTTATCTAACGCTGCAGCAATAGCTAGTGAAAAAGCCGCTGACCTCTACAACATGAAAATAGTCGCCCGCGACATAGCTGATAACCCCTCAAACTATACACGCTTTCTAGTACTCTCCCACAATGACGCTGACCCCACAGGAGACGATAAAACCAGTATCATATTCTCAGCCAAACACGCCCCTGGAACACTCTACAATGTCCTTGGTGAATTTGCATCAAGAAACATTAACCTAACACGAATAGAATCCCGACCAACAAAAACTACCCCATGGCAATACAACTTTTACATAGACTTCGAAGGACACAAAACAGAAAAACGTTGTATAGAAACCATGCAAGCACTAGAAAAATACGCCGTATTCATAAAAATTATAGGCTCATACTCCAGAGTTATATAACTTAGTTTCCACATCGAAAAAACTTGAATCTTAATGATTTGTAAGAAAGCATCTTGATGGTTGTGAGTTTAGTTTTTATAGGTCATAAAGACGTTTAATGTTGTTTAGAATTGTATTAGTTGTCAAACAATTGTCTTATTTTCTTTCGTATCCTAAAAATGGAAATAGACTACGAAACAGAAATTCTCAAATGTGGGTATGTTTTCTGCTGTAAAAACTGCAATACTGAAAGCTTCACACAATTCAGCGTGTTTTTGAGCTCCTTTTTTCTAACCTTCCGTATACCAACATATGTCACATGTGGGTAACGCGTTAAATTTTTTGTTTATCCTAAATTTTGCAGTTTTTTAGCGTACACAATTGGACGGTGTTAGCTTTTTAAGGCTGTCTTCGATGTCTTTCTCAACGTTAAATACTGCCAAAATTTGCTTTTGCTTCTTAGTTAAGGCC
>WREZ01000032.1 GCA_009779045.1 Candidatus Bathycorpusculum sp.
AGGTAAAGGCGTAAAAAAGATACTTGTAGCCAAAGAAAACAAAACAATTGCTAAAGCGAACATTTTAAAGCTATCTTGTTTAAGGGAACCGTTCCAATGGGCACCATCTAAAACTCTTGAAGCAGAACGCACACTACGGTAGGTGAAGTCAACGTTTCGCTCTATCCTAACTAGACGGCGTTCAAAAAGTAGTAAGGGATCAGCAATTAACAAAACGGACAATATAAATGCTGCAACACTTAACCCACTACAAATATAGAAAGTGTAAGTCGCCAAAACTGTAGAACTAAGGTTTGCTGTAAAAGAAAACAAACCTACAGATAAACAGAAACCAAGGGCTAAACCAACGATAAAACCAATTTCAGTTAAACCTTCATAGTAACCGTAAGAGGGCTCCCATTCGTCGCGGCTGTAATGTTCAGCAATTAACACGTTTTTTGGTGCTTCATGTGCAATGTGAAGGACCTGCATGATAACGTAGAGAACTATAAAGACTATGACGTTTTGAGCAAAGGAAAGAGTCATAAGAAAAAGCAGGATAGCAGAGGAAGCAAAGGATATTAATATGAAGGGCTTGTATCGTCTTGTCGCATCACAAAACCAACCCCAAAAATAAGAAGCTGGAATTGAACATATGGTAGCAACGGACGCCATAATACCTAAAGCAACCAAAGGCCCACCTATGATGATAGCATCTTGGAAACCGACTACATAAAGCGGTATGAAGACGCTAAGTAAACCAAAGGCCATCTCGTGAAAGAAAAAACCAAAGCGCCACATATAGCCAAAAAGGGATTCCTAGCTAAATTAAAATGTTTAGGCAAAAAAAATTAACAAAAGTGTACAAACATAAAAACACTTTCTCAAACACAAAAATCAGTTCCAAAAATATTAATGAACCAGTAACATCTACCAAAAATGAGCCATAAAACAAAAAAGCAGTCCCGAAACCTCAAATAAATAAAACCCTAAAACCGATCCAACACAAAAAAATAAGCTAAACACTACCCTTAAACACCGAAGCTCACCAAAAAAAATCACCAACACAACAATGCAAAATAATCATCCAAAAATAACTCACCAAGACAAGTAGGGCACTTTATAATAATGCAGACAAATATTCTTCTTGACAGAAACATTTTCTTAGCATCTAAGTTATGATTTAAATATAAAGGCTTAATAGAGAGATAGTCAACTTTAAACTGCGCTGGAGAGTTAATCTTCAAATGGCAAAATTCAAGGTAATCATATCTGATCCAACAGACGGAAAAAGCAAAGTAGTAGAAGTAGAGGAAGCACGAGCAGCTCCGTTCATTGGGAAAAAATTAGGCGAAATCATTGACGGCATAATAGTAGACATGCCAGCAACTAAACTTCAAATTTTAGGAGGCTCTGACACCGATGGTGTACCCATGAGAGGCGATGTCCACGGAGGAATCAGACGCCAAGTAGTTTTAAGTGGAGGAGCAGGATTCAAACCTAAAAGAGAAGGAGCAAGAAGACGAAAAACCGTCCGCGGAAACACTATCACTGACGAGATTTCCCAAATCAACCTAAAAATCGTTGAGCAGCCCACCAAACCCAAAGAAACAAAAACAGCAGAAGCCACAGCATAAACAACAACCCCAACTTTTAACATCATAAAAAATCGATTTTCCTTTTTACTTTAAATTAAATCAGCATCAATATTAAACAGGTACTCGTTAGAAAGGAAACTTTGCAGAATACCGTCGTCCAAACATTTTGTTAATATAGAAAGGTTAAATTTAAGCATTAGATAATAAGACACCCAGAATTTAAAGGCGTTTGTAAATGGCTGAAAATACACAAAAAATAAAAACTTCATCAATGCCACGACAACCAGAGGTAAACATTGGTACAATCGGACACGTAGACCATGGAAAAACAACTCTAGTTCAAGCTTTAACAGGCACATGGGCATCACGCCACAGTGAAGAACTAAAAAGAGGCATTACTATAAAGTTAGGTTACGCCAATATGCCAATTTATAAATGCCCAAAATGTTCACCACCAAAAAAGTACACAATAAAACCAATTTGTGAAAACTGTAAAAGCAAGACAACATTTGCGCGAGGCGTAAGTTTTGTTGATGCCCCAGGACATGAAGCCCTAATGGCAACTATGCTTTCAGGCGCAGCCATTATGGATGGCGCAATACTTGTAATTGCAGCCGATGAACCATGTCCACAACCACAAACAAGAGAACACTTAGCAGCAGCCGAAGTTAGTGGCATTAAAAACATTATTATTGTCCAAAATAAAATCGACATTGTTGACGAGACCCGGGCAAGAAAAAGCTACGATGAAATCAAAGCGTTTGTAAAAGGAACTGTAGCAGAAAACGCTCCAATCATACCACTTTCAGCCCAAAGAAACATCAACATTGATGTACTTCTGGAAACAATGCAAAAAATCATTCCAACACCAAAACGTGACCCTGACTTACCACCATTAATGTTTATTGTCCGCTCATTTGACACAAATAAACCAGGCACAACCATCGACGAATTTGGTGGAGGAATCATCGGTGGAACCATCGTACAAGGCAAATTTAAATCCGGAGAAGAAATTGAAATTAGACCAGGCATACCAGTTGACCGCGAAGGCAAAACAAGTTACAATCCATTAATCAGCGAAATTACAAGTCTACATACAGGCGACAAAAACGTCAAAGAAGCAACCTGTGGAGGACTTATTGGCGTTGGCACACTACTTGACCCATCATATTCAAAAGCAGATGGGTTAACAGGTAGCATTGCAGGAAAAACCGACATGCTACCACCAACTTTAACTGAACTTACATTAGAAACATATACTCTTGAACGGGTCGTTGGAACCAAAGAACAATTAAAAGTTGAAAAAATTAACCCTGACGAACAATTATTACTTCATGTTGGTGCAGCAGTAAACGTTGGAAAAGTAATAGGCATAAAACAAAACATAATAAAAGTCAAATTAACAAGACCCATATGTGCCTTACCAGGTGCACGAGTTGCAATAAGCAGAAAAATTACGGCTCGATGGCGTCTAATCGGCTATGGCTTAATAAAATAGTCAAAATTATTTTTTGTTCAAAAAATCATTCGCCTGCATTAATAGAAACTTTGCGTTTTTAAACGTTAATTTCTCCATTGCTTGAACATAGTTGAGCCAAATTGAACCAACATGTTCAAAAGATATCGTGATAGTTTCAGTGTTTGTTTCCATAAGATAGAAAAACACTTCTTTATGCACAGTTTTACCCTGTCTACGATAATAATATTCTATTTTTTCTCTAAATTCATCTACAAAACAAGCATCTATTATACCTGTTTCTTCCCTTAACTCGCGTACAACAGTTTCTTTTTCAGCCTCATTTACTTCAACATTACCTTTAACAAAATCCCAGTGACCAGCCTCATAATGGAGTAACAAATAAAGAAGCCCAGAAGACCGCTTTATATAGACAATAGCACCACAGGATTTCTCACCGAGCACAAATATCACCAACAAACAAGGGGTACGTAAGAAGTATTTAAAGTAACGTTACAATTAAGAGTATAGAAAAACATAAAAAGTAAACAGCAGGCACTCAAATGTCAAAAACAATAGCCCACCCTTTAAAAGTCATTTTGGATTCAAATGCACTATTTACACCTTTAGAGTTAAAAATAGACATTTTTGAGGAAATACAAAAATTACTAAACAGAAACGTAGAATACATTGTAATTCACCCAGTTAAGACAGAGTTAGAACTGCTTTCAAATAAAGAATCATTCAAACTGCGCCGTCAAGCAAGTTTTGCGCTTAGACTAGTTGAAAAGTGTAAAATAGTTCAAGTTGATGTTCCAGACAAGGTTACAACAGACGATGCAATAGTTAAAGTTGCAAAAAGCTGGAATACACCGGTCTTTACCAATGATAGACAATTAAGAAAGAGGCTAAGAGATATAAGTCTGCCAGTGATTTATGTGAGGCAAAAATCTCGTCTAGAGATTGACGGATTGATAACATAGATGTTTAAATTAATCACACTTCAAGATACTATCCGCATTCCACCGGAAACCTTCGGAAAACCACTTGAGAAAGTAGGCCGCGAACAGGTAAAACAAAAATACGAAGGAATCGTGGATGAAGAATTAGGTTACGTCATAGCCGTAACAGGTATCCAAGTAAGCCCAATAGGCAAAATCATCCCAGGCGATGGCGCAACATTCCATAAAGTAAACTTTTCAGTACTAACTTTTTACCCATTAATACAAGAAATAGTTGAAGGAGACGTTGTCGAAATCGCTGATTTTGGAGCATTCGTCAGGATAGGCCCAATTGATGCATTACTACACGTCTCACAACTAATGGATGACTTCATTTCATACGACGAAAAGCAAGGAGTCCTCCTCGGAAAAGAAACAAAACGCAAACTCACCGCAAGTGACCAAGTTCGAGTACGCATCACAGCAGTTTCACTTGGCAGAGCAGGCAGCTCAGGCAAAATCGGCGTAACCGCAAGACAACCATTCCTTGGCAAACTAGAATGGCTCCAAATGGATCAAGGTAAAGAAACACAAACAGAAAACAAAGAGGAGAAAACAGCACAATGAGCGAAAAAGCATGTTCAAACTGCCATTTCTTAACTAAAGAAAACGCTTGCCCAAAATGCAAAAGCAGCAGCTTAAGCGAAGACTACGGGGGCCTTGTTGTATTATTTGACATCGAAAATTCAGCAATTGCAAAAACAATGAACGTCAAAGACCAAGGCCGCTACGCCTTAAAAGTCCGCTAAATAAGCAACATAACAACTTTTTTTAACCATTTTTTATTAACATGTACATCTATGTCGGTCATTTACACAATTACAGCTGAACTTAGAGATAAGTTCAAAGAACCATTTGGTCTTTTAATTAAAGGTTCATTTGACCAAACTATGGCAAAAATGCGTGAAATCAAAGCGCAAAATCCACCAAAAATCATTGCTGTAGGAGATATCGTTACAAAAAATTTACAAGAACACGAGATACCACCGGACATATCTATTATAGATAATCAAAGTATGCGTAAAAAGATTCACCCTGCCACTTATACTTTGAATATTGTTAGGGTAGAAAATCCACAGGGAACCATAACTAAAGAGGCAATTAAAGAAGTAAAAAAGGCAGTAAAAGAGAAGACCCCAATACAAATAACTGTAGATGGCGAAGAAGACCTGCTGGTACTTATTGCAGTGTTATATGCACCTGAAAACTCGGTGGTAGTATATGGACAACCGCATGAAGGCATAGTTTTGGTTAAAGTTTCGTCTAAAAAGAAAACAGAAGCCGCTGAATTCCTAAAAGCGATGGAAAAAGGTTCGAAAAGCTAAATAAGAAGAATAATGTAAGAATTCAGGACTTGAGTCAAGTGAACATCCATGGAAATTAAAATCGTATCAACTAAAGAAAACCCACTTCTCAAACGTAAAGAAGTAGGTTTCACAATTACACAAGGCCTAAAAGAGAAGACACCGAACAGGCTTGATGCTAAAAGGGCCGTTGCTAATGCAGTACAAGTTAAAGAGAGTGTCGTCTACATTAAATGTATGGAAACTTTAACAGGAACAAATATCACCAACGGTTCAGCTAACATTTACCAAAGTGTCGAGCAAGCTCAAGTTGTAGAGCCAGAACATCTTAAAAAAAGAAACAACCCTGAAAAACCTAAAGAAGAGGCACAAGAATAATGCCAAAACCAGAAGCTACAAAAACTGAAAATAAATCAAAAGAAAAAGTGAAAAAGAAAACAGGCGGCGCTAGCACCTTGTACAAAGTTGAAGGCGACAAAGTTTCTCGTGCACGCCCAACATGTGAACGCTGTGGACCAGGATACTTCATGGCAGACCACAACTCTAGATACACATGCGGCCATTGTGGATTTACACGTTATAAACAAAAATAATTTTCTAATAAGCAGTTTTAAATCTTCCAACTACACTATTCCTTTTTTGACCCATCATGCTTAGAGTAAACGTAGTTATATCAAACATTTCAGCTGAACGCTACTGGGATATACGCAAACCAATCCCACCAATTCAAATTAACACCAACATCAATGTTATTGGCATGGAAAAAAAACAAGACGAAACACTTGAAGTCCCATATATACTCTCAATAGCATATAACCCATCCATTGCACAAATAACCATCAAAGGCAACGCCTACGTAAACGGTGAAAAAGATGAAATTGACAAAATCATCAAAGATTACGAACAGAAAAAACCACCAACACAAATAATTATCCAATCAATATCAAACGTCGTCTTCATCGAATCAGTATCCATCTCACGAACACTAAACATCCCACCACCCATACCATTACCACAAATCCCAGAAGCAAACACAAAACCACCAAACACAAAACCACAAGACAGAGACTACAGCCGCTAATAATCACCCCCCCCCATATTTTTAATAAAACATTAACTTCCTAAAACCCAGAAGAGTTATACACAGGTTTTGTTTTTTGCAAAAAAGCATTTTTAACCGTAACTCTGCATTTTTACCCCCATAAAAATTAAGTAACACCCAATACTGACTCCGTTTGAACATTAGAACACAAATCTTAAATATAGTTACCCCCATAATTACCCCCATGAAAAACGTCCCCCAAACAATACAAACAACCTACCAACAAATAAACCGTAGTTCCCGGGCAGATTTTCTAACCACCATAATCACCACATAACAAAAACACTTCAAAAACAACCCCATTTACAAAAAAACACTTTTAACAAACCCCTCCACAACAACGAAAAACAATAAATAAAACCAAGCGGTTAGAACCTATACAATTCTAACCACAAAGGCAAAAACAATGTTCATCGCATACGACACCAAAAACAAAACACAATACGCCAAACTATGCACCACAAAAAGAAACGGCACACAAACAACAAAAACCTACCAAAACCTCGGCAAAGTACTAGACAAACAACAAGGCATCTACCAAAACAAACAAAGAGGCATCTTTACATACAACCTAAAAACCAACACCTACAACAACCCACCACCACAATACGTCCCACCACCAAAAAAACACAAAAAACAACCCCTCATCCTAGACTTCGGAGACACCTACTTCCTAGACACCTTCATCAAAACCAACAACAACCTACACACCCCAATACAAGCAATAGAATACGGAAACCCCGACACCCTAAACGCCATGATAGCCTACTACACCCTATCCAACATGGCAAACTGCCACGCCCAAGACTGGTACGAAGGCAACTACGCCCGCATACTATACCCCAAAGCCAACCTAACCAGCCAAAGAATAAGCGACTTTCTCGCCACCATAGGAGAAGAACAAAACCAAAGAAAATTCTTCCAAAAATACATAAAACTATTAGAACAAACAGGAATAGACACCTCAAACATACTAATTGACGACTCAGGTCTACCCAATAACATCCATTTCCCCCTATCAGCCATAAGAAACCATAAAGGTGAAATCAAAAACGAAGCTCGACTCATATATGTAACGCAGCAAAACACAGGTCTTCCAATTTACTTCCGATACTGCCCGGGAAACGTTATTGATGCTTCAACTTTGATTCGTTGTCTGGCGGAATTAAAAGAGCAAGGGATTAATACAAAATTTTCCATCCTCGATGCAAGATATTATACGGATGAAAACATTAAAGAATTGTTTGCTAACAAGATTTCGTTTCTTACCCGGCTTAGAGAGAATCGGGTGTTGTATAAGGAGCTTGTTTTGGAGCATCTTGGGGTTCTTGAGCGGCGGGAAAATCTTGTGGAGTATAATGGTCGGTATGTGTATTTGAAGTGTGTTTCGTGTGAGTTGGTTGGGCATAGGGCGTATGCGTATGTTGGTTTAGATGTTGAGCGGAGGTCTTTGGAGATGCAGAATACTTTTCGAAGGGCTAAGGATCAAAAGTTGGATGTTGGGCAGGTGTATGATGTTATAGCGGGTCAGGGGGTGTTTGTTTTGGTTTCTTCTCGTCGTATAGCGTTAGATAAGGTGCTTCCTTTGTATTATACTAGGCAGCAGATTGAGCAGGTGTTTGATATTGGGAAGAATTATGCTGATTTGTTGCCTTTGCGTGTGGCGTCTGAGGAGGCTTTTCGGGGGCATTTGTTTTTGACGTTTGTTGTGACGGTGGTGTTTAAGTTGTTGCAGGATGCTTTGAGGGGGTCTGCTGTGTCGCCTTTGTCTTTGTTTTTTGTTTTGCGTAATCAGAAGTGTAAGGTGTATGATACTAGGGTTATTACGCAGGAGGTGTTTAAGAAGGCTAATGATTGTTATCGTTTGTTTGGTATGAAGTGTCCTGTTTCTATTTCTCGTGAGTAATTTTGGAATTTGTGGTTAGAAAAACTACCCGGGAACTACGGATAAAACAACAACAAAACACACGCCTAGAACTACGAAACATAAAAAACCACTACTACATCTACAAAGCACAAAACCACTACAACAAACAAACCAAACAATCCCAAAAAACAACACAACTCATAGGCAAAATAACACCCGACGGCCAATACCACCCCAAACAAACCAAAAAAACAACACCAAAAACCACAACCACCAAAACCTACCAATACGCAAACTCAGAACTCCTCCTCCAACTCTCAAAAGACCTACAACAAACCACCACAAACCTACCCTACAAAGACGAACTCTTAGCACTCTCCATCACACGTGCCATACACCCAACACCCATCCGCCTAACACAAACCGCCTACAACGACCTCTACACCTCAACAAAAACAAACCTAAACCTCACACCAAAAAACATCACCAACATCCTCACAACAATAGGAGAAAACATAGAAGAAACCTACAATCTATTCCACAACCTAACACCAGATGGCGGCATGCTATTCTACGATCTCACATCAATACTATCCCAAAGCAAACGCTTACTGCTCGCAGAAAAAGGCTACAACCCAGACTGGGAACAAACCGGACAAATAAAAGTAGCCCTAGCCTTCTCCACTACAACACATCTACCCGTAGCAATAGACGTTTTTTATGGCTCACTAAAAGAAGTAAAGATTCTCAAATATTTCAAAGAACATTACAAGCGGTCTGATCTTGGGTTTATTATGGATCGTGGGTTTAATTCTTATGAGTTGCTTTTGGAGTTGAAAAAGGCCGGTATTCATTATATTGTGCCGTTGATGAAAAATTCACAGTTTTTGCCTCCGTCTGTTCAGTTGTCAGGTGTGTTTGAGTATGGTGGTAAAAAGAAGAAGCGCCGTGTGATTGCTTGTGATAAGGTGTGTTGTGGGGAGTATGGGTTTTTGTATTTGTTTAAGGATCCTTCTTTGGGAAAGTTGGCTGATGAGCATTTGCTTGGGTTGGTGTTTAAGGAAAAGTTGTCTATGGAGGAGTATTATTTTGAGGTGCGGTTGGCGGGTGTGTTTGGGGTGTTGTCGGATTTGGATGTTGAGCCGCGGGTTGTGTTTGAGCAGTATAAGGCTAGGGAGGAGATTGAGCAGGCTTTTGATTATTTGAAGAATGATTTGGAGGCTGATCGGTCGTGTTTGGGGTGTGATTTGGCTGTTAGGGGTTTTTTTGTTGTTGTGTTTTTGGCTTTGCGTTTGTATTTTAAGATTTTGGGGCGTTTGCGTGAGAAGGAGTTGGTTGGTGTGGTGTCTGTTAGGGAGGTGTTGTTTGTGCTTTCTAAGGTGCGTATGATTGTTGAGTCTGGTGGTTGTGAGTATTTGTGTGTTTTGCCAAAGAAGGCTGAGCAGATTTTGGAGGTGTTTTCAGATTTGGTTAAAACCTCATGGGGGTAACTTGGAAAAGTTACGGTTTTAAACCGTTTTTCAAAAAACAGCCATGTTCTTAAAATATTTTCGCCACCTAGCATAATTTTTTCAAAAAATAGGACATTAGTTTCTGTATCGCTGCATGTTGTGGTCTTGACAAAGGTTAGAGGTATTACGCAGTCTAAAAGGACAAAACAAAATTACTGTATAAACATAGCGCATAATTATAAAAA
>WREZ01000033.1 GCA_009779045.1 Candidatus Bathycorpusculum sp.
ACGTATTTTATTTTGTCACACCTGACTGTGGGTCGCAACTAGATTTTTCACGTTATGAACTCTAAGAATTTAATCAAGGGTTTTAATGTCGTTGTTATTTGGTGTTAAGCGGTTTCTAAGTAGTTTTGGGTATGGTCTATGTTTAGGTTTGTGTGTTGAAAAGTTTAATTAGTTATTTTGTATTAGTTAGTTCTAGGTTGTTATAATGGGTACAATGGATGCAGCGTTTGGTTTTATAACTTCAGGAAGTATAGCAGGCATATCGCCGCTTATAATTATGGTTATTACATTTGTTATAGGTGTAATTGTGGGGTATATTGCACGTAAAGTTTTGAAAATTGCTATTGTTGCCATTATAATATTAGTTATTGTTAGTTATTTGGGCTTTTTTGGTTTAAGCCTTGGATCCTTAAAAACTGCTGCAGAAACATATGGCCCAATGTTTATTCAACTATGTGCATTTCTCGCAGGAGTGCTACCCGTGGGGTTAGGATTTATAGTGGGCTTAATCATTGGATTTATATTTTCTTAAATCCAGCATCAGGTGGTACTGCAAACATATTTAGGTTTCATCTAAACATTTATTGTGAGGCATGACACATGCAACAGAGTAATCAAATGCAAGAAAAAGCAAACACGTTCGATAAAGTAGGTTTAATTAGACATGAAGTCGATAAAGCATTTGTTGCTCTAAAAGAGTTCAGACAAAAATTTCCATTTGTAGAAAATTTACGCGAAATTGACTTATTAAACCCTGATAGACTATTTAGAATAAATCCAGATTACATTGGAGAATTCTTTCAAGGATTAGAAGACATTTTTAAACCGTTAGGATATCCAACATTTGGTAACTCTAACATTTACCGTAATGCACGACTACAAATAAATGATTTCAAACTTTTACTTCGCACAACCGTAGATGACCGAAAAACCTTAGCCCAAAAAGTAGATGCAAAATGGGAAAAAATCGGAGGCATAAACGAAAACAAAGCATTATCCATGGAAATCATTTACAGCTTCAACTACGAAAACAAAACCGCGCTACCCATATTTAGCATACCACACTTACGACACTTCACCAATCGTACATCTAACAACTTAAACGAACCAACAAAATACGTATCAATAGGACAAGAATATGAACACTACACTGCAGAGCTCTTAAAAAACAAAAACAACACACCCACCACCCGCGGCTGGGATAACCTGTACTTCACACGCTTTCTATACAAAACATATCCACCACCAGACGACAAACAAACCCAAATAGGCCCAGACAATACAGGCGAAGAGAAAAAACTAACAAACCAAGTGACAGATGAACAACTTGACATGCAAGGCTTTGTAAAACTCTTATGTGAACTACAAAGACAACACAAAATCACCGGAGAAGAATTCAGAGAAAACCGCACCACATGGATGCAATTAAAACCAAACGACCGCGAAGTCCTAGTAATACGACTAAAACAACGCCTAAACAGCGAAACAACAACAGACAACAAACCCAAAAGTCAACTAATAACAAAACGCAGACTATAAAACAACCAAAAACTCTAAAACAAACAAACAGACATAGCCAAAAACGCTTTAAAGCTACAAAAAAACAGCTGTACTTACTACTTTAAGTAATTCTTAAAACAAACCACTATACACATTTTTGCACTACCAAAAAACTTGTACAATAATAAAAAGAGTAAATACAGAGGGCCGGGGCAGGGATTTGAACCCTGGCGTAAGGCTCCACAGGCCTCTAGGCTACCAAGCTACCTCACCCCGGCCACTTTTCCATGCTTTTCCGTGATTTGGTAACATTATCGGCATTATTACGATACCAGTCCGGTCGTAAGTTGAATACCGCAAATTACCATAAACGGTAAACACGCTTGTTTATTTGGTAGCTTCTAAGAGAGATAACATTCTCCTTATTTTCGTTTGCGGAAGATTTTACCCGCGACATTGTATTTACTGATGATAAACACAGCTTCTTTAATTAGTTTATCTGACTCTGTTGTAATCTACTTTGATTAAGTATGGACATTTGTCAGATTAGTAAAATACTGTAACTTTTTCACTTTTCAATATGTTTTAATGTAAAAATCCGTTGAAAGAGCTACGCATTAAAATATTTAAAACCAAAGAGGGTAATGAAAGATCAGTAGAAATATAAACAGGTATTCTGCGTAGCATTTGGAGCAAACGGTTTATTGTTTAGTTCTAACTATAGTATCTGTTGTAGTAGTTTGTGGGTGATAGTATGAGTTTGCGTTTGAATCCTCAGTATGAGAAAATGTTGCCAATGATGGTTCAAGAAGAGTTTGATCAGCTTAAGGAGTCTATTAGGACTGAGGGTCAGCATTATCCTATTATTGTCAGTGAAGACCTTGAGGTTCTTGATGGGCATCATCGTTTTAGGGCTTGTCTTGAATTGGGACTTGAGCCTGATTTTGAAGTTAAGCATTTTGAAAATAAATTGTTGGAAAAGAAATTTGTAATTGAAGCTAATTTGCGGCGTCGGCATTTGAATAATTTCCAGCTTGTTGAGTTGGCAGTGCCGCTTTTGGAAATTGAAAAAGCGTTAGCAAAGAAGCAACAGCCTAAAAAAGATCCAAAAGAGTCTGTATTACGCGTAGAGCAGGCAGTTGATAATGATACTGGTTCTTTTTCTGAGTTTGAGCCTACTGGTAAAGATGTTGAGCGGGTTGCTAGAAAGGCGGGTGTGTCACCTCGGATTCTTGAGCGGGGTAAGAAAATTATTGAAGAAGCAAGTGAAGATGATAAACAGAAGCTGCGGGAGGGTAAAACAAGTATAAGTAAAGTTTATCGTGAAATTGTGCCTCCAAAAACAGTGTTAAAAACAGAACAGGCTCCAGAGGTTTCTTCAAATGATCTCAGGATTTTGGATAATAAGAAAGCACTTGCAAATATTCTTCAAAGCATAATTGAACAAGACCTGTTTTGTCCTGAATGTGGAAATAAATTTTTTCAATGTGGCAAATGTCATAAGTCACTTAGTGAACTTGTAAAAGAAGAGATACTACAACTAAAAATAAGTACAAAACCGCAGCAACCGCAACCATCAAAAAGTAATCAGGATAAACAGGTGGAAGAAGAAACATTATTTGAAGACCCTGAAGACGATTTGAAAGATGAATTCTTTTAATCACTTATCAAATGGTAATAAACCGTAATTAGCAATCTTTTAATAATGTCCTATAATAGTTTTGTTCCACCTGTCAGAGCGTTAAAAGTTGGTTAAACGTAAAGTGTATGGTGTTGTTTCTTTTTTCGTTTTTTCTAAAAAAATTTGGCAAAAAAATATATGCTACGTAAGCTCATTATAACTTATGACAAAGAAGAAATTAAATAAAACATATCTCAGTATAATTGTACTTGTTGTGCTGTTAGCAGTAATAGTGGCAGCAGTTTACGTATCTCAACCAAAGCGTGAAATAGGGGTAAAGGCAGGGGACATATTTACGTATAAAATGACGGGGGACATAGTGGTTCCTTCCGATGATGTTGCTGTGCCTGAAAATTTTTTGGATATCGATAATATAGAGTATTATCGTGTTGAAATTACAAAAGTTGAGTACCCCATGGTTTCGTATACAGAAAGTACTCAATTTAAAAATGGAACAAACTTTAGCTTTGATGACACAATTAACGTAGAAAGCGGTGCTACTATGAGTGGAGGTTTCTGGGGTGTTTTTATCACTAATTTGACAGTGGGCAATTTAGCTCGACCCGACGTTACTGATGGGATAACCATTAATAGTACCGAGACAAGGACTTATCTTGATGGCAAGAGGCAAACAAATTTTATGCGTGCAGAAGCCGTATTTTATGACGTAGAAGACCCAGCACTTTCTAGAACTTATAATGTATATACTTACATTTATGTTGACAGACAATTAGGTATACTAGTAGAACTTACAGATATGAAAATGTACAGTGATCCCCAAATTATGTTGACTGTTAAAATGGAACTCATAAGCTCAAATGTGCTACAAGTTTCTTAACAACACCTTTTTTTATTTAGCATTAACTTTAATTTATTTTTAGAATAAAACGTAAAAAATGGTAAAATAGCCATAAGGCTATGGTTTAATTTGTTGCTTAAGAACGTTTTCAGCTGTTTTAATAGCGTCTTGCAATTTATCGGGTAATGTTCCTCCGCCTTGGGCAAAATTTGGTCTTCCACCACCACCACCACCAATAATGGGCGCAGATTGTTTTATTATTTGACCTGCATGTACCCCTTTTGTTATAGCAGCATCACTTGCCATAATCATAATACGCGCTGTTTTACCGTCTGAACCATAAAAAACAGCAACGGTTGCAGGGTTTTGTTTGATAATTTCACTACCAGTGGTTATCATGCGATCAACATCTATAACTTCACCAAAGTCACGTTTAACAATAGAAACGCCATTGATCTCTTGTGTAGCCTCAGGCGTCTGAGTCGTTTGACTTTCTTTTTCTGCAAGTTCTTTAATTAGTCGGCGTTTATCTTGTTGAGTCTCTTTGAAGTCTTTTAAGATTTTTTCAACAGTTTTATCAAGTTTCTCAACAGGCGCACCAAGTACCGCTGCAATACTCCACAACAAGTTTTCTTGTTTTTGAATTTCTTTAAGGGCTTGAAGCTCAACAGCATAACCCAAACGTTCGACACCATCTTGAACACGTTCAGTATAAACAATTTTTATCATACCAACTTCAATGGTGCTTTTAAGATGAGTGCCTGCACAAGCCTCAACATCCCAATCACCAGTTTTAACAACACGAATATCTTTACCCGGAACAGCACCCCCTTGATAAAGCCTAAAACCATAACGCGATTCCGCCTCATTTCGAGAGTACCAAGTAATGTCAATTTTTAGGTTAGCCATAATAGCTTGATTTGCAAGAAACTCTATTTGATGAATTTCATTAGGAGTTAAACGTCTATAATGTGAAATGTCAAGACGAGACGTTTCAAGACCTTTTTGTGCACCAGACTGCCAAACATGATCACCTAAAACTCTACGAGCCGCACCATTAACAAGATGAGTTACCGTATGAGCCTTCATAAAACTATAACGCCTATCCCAATTCAAAGAACCTACAACAGTCTCGCCCTCGTTGAATGGTGCATTTACATTAATTTTATGAATAATCACTTTACCAATTTTCTGAGTATCCACAACTGCAACCATTACGCCATTAAAGTTTAACCAACCCTCATCAGCGGGTTGACCACCACCCTCAGGATAGAAACACGTCCGATCTAAAACGACAAACTTTTCGTTAACAACCTTTAGAACCTTTGCTTCAAACTCTTTCATGTAAGCATCCGCATAGTAAAGCAGCTCGGTTGATGGCAAAAGTTCTACCGCATCCTCTAACACTTTTTCAGCTTGAGCTTGCGCCTCTTCCACAGGTTTATTAGCATTCATATGCCGATTAGCTATAAGAGAGTAAAAGTTTTCAGGAACGTCAACTTGCAGGCCTTCTTTTTCAGCAGCCTGCTTTACAATCTCAGGAGGCAACCCATGTGAATCGTAAAGTTCCGTTAAAGTCATTTCAGGCAGTTTACCAGTGCCCTTTACTTTAAGGTCACTGGCGATGCGTTTAACCATACCTTCACCACGTTTGAGAGTGTCTTGGAATTTTTCTTCTTCATTTTTAAGCATTTCAACAATTTCAGTCTGCATAACTTTAATTTGAGGAAAATCTTTTGACCAATAATTAGCTTGCAACTCTACTATATCATAAAGATTATCAGGATGCATGTTTAAGTTGAGCATTAAACGATATGCACGACGGAAAAGCAGCCTTGCTAGGTAACCTTCTTGAATGTTAGAGGGTACAACCCCTTCACTTAACATGAAGCTAAGAGTTTTTGTGTGATCAGTAATAGCCCAAGCATTTTCAATTGGAATAAGACGACGTTCCAACGTCTCAAGATCAATACCAGTTAACTGTGAAACACGTTTACGCAACACCATACGATTCGCAGTCTTATCTACATTAACAAGACCAGAATATTTAGCAACCTGCGAGAGAAAATCATTATCCACATCAGTAATACCTGCCATGACATAAATTTTGTTTAACATATTACCATAAATTGCCTGAAAACAACTAGGCACACCCTGACTTATCCATGCAAAACGATCAAGACCATAACCAGTATCAACAGTACGAATAGGTAATTCTACAAATTCATCACCAACCATTTTATACTGCATAAAAACAAGCGTACCCACCTCTAAACCACGCACTATACACTCAACATCAGGACCAGCATTACCACCACCAATCCATACACCCTCTTTGTAAATAACTTCTTCACTTTTCATGCCCAAAACTTCAGTTACAAAACGGTGATGATAGCGAACGGTATCATCTTTCCAGTAAACATTTTTATCAGGCAAGTTAAATGCGTGAGCGCCACCCATTTCAAATATGGTTAAATGCCTACCAAAGGTTGGTCCCGTATTGGGAATGTCGGTTAATCGAATGCTGGGTTGCGAAATAACTAGTGGGTTTGCAGGTGGTGGAGATATACCTTCAGTTACATATGGTTGGAAATCAATGATACTTGCATGTGTTAAATAGATATCACTTCGCCATCGAGCTACAACGGGATAGGGTTTGATGCGGGTGTGATTATTTTGTTCAAAAAAGGAGAGAAATGCTTCACGCATTTCAGGTAGAGTGAATTGTTTTGTTGTTGCGGGGTTTCCGATAAATGAGTAATATCCGCATTCATCAGAGCTTGATTCTCCGCAGGTTTCCATGCTTGGGTCTTGGGTCCAGAAGTGTTCGCCACATTTTGGGCAGCGTTTACGTATAAAACCTTCTTGTTTAAAGAATGGTAACTCATATACTTCTGCTGGAAAGCTTTTATCAGTCATAAAGCGGCCTCTGTTTATAATATAGATTCTTTGGAAGGTATGATTTCCATAAATTTAAAGAGTACCCCAAAAATAACACCTCAATACTCTCATTTTCATCCTTTAGATAGCTATAAGTCTACAGAGAAAACAAGAAAACACCGTATGTTGTTTTTTGTTACATATTGTCCGCTTTATTTTTTCTGTAATGAATAAATGCGCAGATATCCTGCAGAGGTTATAGCTAAATTTTAGTGCTATTTACGCTAAATGTGGTTAAGGTGAATGCCAATTATCGATAAGTGTATATGGTTTATTTTGTTTTTCTTCTTGTCCAAATCGCCTTAGAGGCTTAGATAGGTGTCGTTGTGACCGTGTAGAGGTTGTATACAGGCCTGTTTTTAGTGTTCGCGGCAGGGGGTTTTCCTGTTTTTTTAGGTCAACAAATTTTTTGCTACATTTTTCGCATCTAAAGCCTTGTTGTTTACCCATAGATTTTAAGCGTTTTTGACAGTTAGGACAGAGAGGATTTTGTTGAACCAGTTTTTGGTTAAGCATTATGATGGCGATTTTTTCAAGATTTATTGTCAGAGGTTTAGTTTTTGTTGCCTTATGTACAGCACCAATAGCTTCTACGGAATCGCCGATTATAAGTTCTCGAGCTATTTTACGCAGGTCACCTGTGGGCTCATATGCAGCGCAGTCTACTTCGCCAAATGCGGTCTTTAGGCCAAAAATTACGTGCCTAAGTGGTACGATTTGTGGGTTTTTAGAAACAACTCCTTTAAGAATTACTGAGCTGTAACATTCCAATTTATCCATTGAGTTAGCTTGTTTTAAATGAGCATCAGTACCTTGGTTTGACCTAAAGATTATCCAACGTTCAATGGGTTCTAAAGATTTAACAATTTCAAAGGCCTGTTTAACCACATCAGCTGATTCACCTCGAATACCAAATAAAACAGGGTCAGGCCCACGGGGAGTAATTAAAACTCGTTTCTTTTCATAGTCTATATTGTTGAAAACTTTTGGCTGTAACAGCTGATCCATGTTAAATACTGATTCTTTCTCTATAAGACGTTTAGTACCACAATTCATAGCTGTACGATAGGCAATTAACTCGTAGGTATAGTCCCCTTTTAGAGTTTCACCTATAGCTGCTAGAGCACCTATTATGCCTCGGCAATTGTTGTAGCCTAACGCTTCTGCACCAACTTTACGAATTAATGTAACAGCTTCTTTTAGGGTAACTATACTGGTTTCTGCTTGTTGAGAAAAATCTGTTAAATTCTGTGGAATATTTTCCTGTTCATAGAATACAATTCCAGGATTAGTTCCCTTAGCACTTACATGTAAGTGTTGATCCCAAAGATTCAAAACTAACTCTTTAATATCGCCGGCCAACTGTGTAGGGTACCTGAATCGTAGGCAAAGGGCGCCGTTTCCCCGAGTTTTCCAGGGTACATTTGGGTTAAGGCGTATTAAAGAGGGATAATCGATAAATTGCACAGGTATTTGTGCAAGTTTTTCTGTTAAAACGGCAGCAAGATACGTAGTGCATCCGCCCTTAATTGAATCAGTATCATCTAAACCAATATGCATAACAGAGGTATCAGTCAAACACCCAACTCCATCACTCTTTATACAAGGTGATTACAGCTTATAAATAAAAAAGATTGTTTTAACAACCCTAAAAAGGTTTTATAAATATAGAAAAATTGGGAAGTATTCCACAGACAGGTTTAGCATGCGTAAACACGTCTTTGGGGGTTTTTGTGGGTAATTGTTATTGTTGTGTTTGTTTTACCAATTTTATACTAGTCCATTGGAATGCTCCATAAGATACAATTAGTCTAAACCATAGTGTTATGGCTCGTGAGAGTAAAGTAACAGAAACACTAAGGCCATCGGGTAAGCCAAGAGCACGGAAAGCAGAAATCATAACAATCTCGTTAACTCCAAAAATGCCAAGACCAACAGCTTGTAATACACCTGAAATAGTATAGACAATAAGTACGCTATCAAAAGGAATGGGGTAACCTAGAGCAGCAAAAACTAAAAACATTACACTGATGTCAAAAAACCAGCTTAAAATTGAATAAACAGCTGCCAAGCCCAAAGCGCGGGGTTTATTTTTTAACTCGTTTATACTAAGGTGAAAATTGTCTATAACCTCTGTTACTTTTTGATTAAATACTGTTGGATCCCATTTTTTACGGAAAAATAAGCCAACCCGCGTTGCAAACTGCAGTAATGCATGTGTGGCCTTAGGTTTAATGCTTAGATAATAAATCAAAAATAGCGAAACACAGGATAGTGTCAAAAACAGAATAATTGAAAATGTGGCTAAAGGTTCTAAAGTGTGATTAAACAGAACTAAAACTAGCCCTGCGCTGAAAGTTACTACTGTGAGAGTCATAACTATAATTTTTTGGCCGATAACCGAGGCACCAATTTTTCCAGCATCTTGACTATGAGATTTACTAAACAAATATGTTTTAGCTACATCACCTGACAAACCGAGCTGTGGAATTGTAGCATCAAAAAATAAACCAGCCCACGTAAAGAGATAAGCATTTTTCACAGTTATTTTTACAGTTAACACATTTAATAGGCTACGCCAAACCATTGAAGAGAAAAAAATACCAATAAGATAAACAACAAAAGAAGCACTATAGAGGGCAAGATTAGTCTGTGAAATAGTTTCAACAAATGTTGGCAAATCTACAAACAATACAAAGTAAACTATGAAAGCAATTAAACCGAAAGCTAAGAGCAGAAAAAGCTTACTGCCTGAAAGTGGCTTTTTTTGCAAAGACATCCTCCTGTGAACCTAATCAAAATAAACAGAGGATCTTTTAAGAGTATAGACACCATAAAGAATAGAGATATACTAAAGCCTCTACTTTTTTAAACGCAAAACAAAATTTGATGGTTCATAACTACCTGTAGTTATGTATAACAAAAACTGTATGTATGTACTTGAGAATGACTGGTGATATGTATTAAGACTAACTGGTGTCTCCATAGGGTGAGCATACAACTCTGCTCTGGCGTGGTCTACTTGTTATGGACAAGCAAAAAAA
>WREZ01000034.1 GCA_009779045.1 Candidatus Bathycorpusculum sp.
CATTCATGGATTGCTCTTGGTGTTCCAGCTGATAAAGTGGAATTTATCTACTCAGATGAGCTTTATAATAATCTTGATTATTGGGCTAAAGTTCTTAAAATTTCCAAAGAGCTAACTGTTGCACGTACTATTCGAACTCTTGAGATTGCGGGCCGAAAGGAAGGGGAGGCTCGTTATGTTTCTGACTATCTTTATACACCTATGCAAGTTGCTGATATCTTTGATATGGACGTTAAAATTTGCCAACTCGGTTTAGATCAACGTAAAGCTAACATGGTTGGTCGAGAAATTGGTGAGAAAATTGGCTATTGGAAACCTGTTTGTGTCCATCATCACCTACTGCAGGGATTAGCTAAACCAAGTGTGTGGCCTATTCCCGAAGGGCAAGAAAAAGAAGCTATAGCCAGTGCAAAAATGTCTAAAAGCAAACCGGACACTTGTGTATTTATCTACGATACACCTGAGGAAATTAAACAAAAAATGAGTAAAGCCTTCTGCCCCGAACGCATTATAAAACATAATCCCGTGTTAGATGTTTGTAAATACATAATTTTCCGCGAACAACCCGTTTTCACCATTGAACGGCTCGCTAAATTTGGTGGTAACATTGACTTCCAAAACTACTTAGAGCTTGAAACTACCTACGTTGAAGGTAAACTACATCCCATGGACCTAAAAAATGGTGTTGCAACAACACTTGGGCAAATTCTTGAACCCGTACGACGTTACTTCGAAAACAACCACGAAGCAAAAAACTGCCTAGAAACTGTACGCGTAGCCAAAATCACACGCTAACAACACCATTGTTATATTCCAATTAATACATCAACTACAGGTTCTATTAGAATAATGTATCTGAAAATAACAGCGAATACACATTATTTGAAAAATGCTCCTAAAGTTTGCTATAGGATGGCAAATAAACTATTAAACCGAAGAAAACATGTGAAATACTTAAAGAAAAAGAGGAACTACTTTGGGAAAAGATAGTAAAACTTAAACTACCTAACTTATCTTATTTTAGCTGATTAACATGAAGCCTCAGCCATCAAATCCCACTCACAAACGAATGATTCGTGAGAAAAAAACCATCACTTACATGATAAATCTTTACTGTAAAGCCCATCATAAAACTAATGGTGACTTATGTGTCGACTGTCAACAATTCAAAGAATATGCCCATCTACGATTAGACAAATGTCCCTTTCAAGACAAAAAAAGCATTTGTGGTAAATGTAACATACAATGCTACAAGCCCGACATGAAAAAACAAGCCCACCAAATAATGAGCTACTCTGGACCACGTTTACTACTACATCATCCCGGATTAGCATTACATCATATATGGGATAAACGCCGAAAAGCTCCAACCCTAGACAAGAACTAACTTTTTTCTACGGTAGTTTTTCCTTTTTCAATTTTTTAGCTTTTTTCAAGCCACCCAGCAATTGATTTTTTACACCGTTCTCTGTCTCTTGTTCACATAACTTGTTTAGTATATCATAAAGTTCACTGTTTGCGTGTTGGGGTATTTGTATGATTTTTGCTAATGCATATGCACTTCCCCAGCGGATTACAGTGCCCTCGTTTGTTGTGTTTTCCATTAGATTCTGTATTGATGTTTCTAAATCGTCTGGAAACATGTGTGCAATGTTACCTACGATTCTTGAGGCTTCTCTTTTTATATTGTTAGATTTTGATGTTATTAGGTCTTGAACAAATTTAAGCCAATCCGTATTTGCCATTTCTGGGTTTTTATTTGTAACGGTTTCCATTGCTTCAAGAACTAACACCAACTTTTTATCCTCAAGTATATTTTTCAATGTTTGAATTTCTTTAATTGTTATTAACTGCGTTTGTATGGCTATGGTTATTTCTTGTCTTTTCTCAAGGGATTTAATAGCTTCATTACTCAATAAATTGATAATATCCATAAAAAAGTACAACCTGTGCAAAATATAAATTTTTTCTACTTATGCTTTCTCGGGGGGTCTGCCGATGTACTCAAGCGGGTTGTGTGGAGGGTTTGATAGAAAAGTGGGGGTAATGTTTTTAGGTGCTTTTTTTGTTTGCTAAGTGCAGTAATTTACAGTTGGTTTGATATTTATGCAGCCTATGCCTAAGGATTACAAGTTTGCTGAGATTGAGTCGAAGTGGCAGAGTAAATGGGAAGAAATGAAGCTTTACCACTATGATTGGAATGATCAAATTCGTGAGCCGTTTAGTATTGATACGCCGCCTCCTTACCCTTCAGGTGAGCTTCACATGGGTAATGTCCTTAACTGGACTTATTTTGATATTGTAGCGCGTTTCAAGCGTATGCAAGGTTATAATGTGCTTTTTCCGCAGGGTTGGGATTGTCATGGTTTAGGTATAGAAATTCAAGTTGAAAAAGCTAATAATATTCGTAAACGTGACATGTCCCCTGACCAGTTTCGTAACATGTGTATGGCTCTTGTCGAAAAATACATCGCCATGATGAAAGAGGGTATACTTAAACTTGGTAGTAGTATAGACTGGACCACTGAGTATCGAACTATGGATCCAAATTATTGGCGTTGTACCCAACTTAGTTTCATACAACTTTACCAAAAAGGCTACATGTACCAAGGTACTCATCCTGTTAACTGGTGTCCCCGTGACGAAACTGCCATTGCCGATGCAGAAGTCGACCATACAAAAAAAGAAGGCGCCCTCCATTACATCAAATTTCCCATAACAAACTCAGATGAGCACCTTTTAATTGCCACTTCTCGACCTGAGTTTATTCCTGCCTGTGTAGCCGTTAAAGTTAACCCCAAAGATGATCGCTATGGTAAATTTGTTGGCAAAAAGATCTTGGTGCCTCTTGTAAATAGAGAAGTTCCTATTATAGCTGATGAAGCTGTTGACATGAACTTTGGTACTGGTGCTGTTCAAGTATGTACTTATGGCGATAAAGACGATGTTAAAACCGTTATAAAACACAAACTTTCTGTAATTCGTCTTATTAGTGAAAATGGTCAAATAACTGAAGCTGGATGCAAATATGCTGGTCTTTATTTGAATCACGCTCGGACTGCAGTTGTTGCTGATTTAAAAGAGATTGGACTACTTGAAAAAACTGAAAAAATTCAGCAAGAAGTTGGTGTTTGTGAGCGTTGTAAAACTACTGTTGAAATCCTTGAACGCAAGCAGTGGTTTATGAAAACTATGCAGCTCTCTGAAGTTATTGAAAAGAGTGCTAATGAGATTCCTTGGTATCCAGATTACATGAAAAACCGTTTAATTGATTGGGCAAAAAGTCTTGATTGGGACTGGGTTATTAGTCGTCAACGGTTATTTGCTACGCCTATTCCTGTTTGGTATTGCAAGAGTTGTGGTGAAATCATTGTTGCAGAACCCGAGTGGGTGCCAATTGACCCCAAACTCGTAGATCCAAAAGTTGATGCTTGTCCAAAATGTGGTGGTAAAAACTTTATTGGTGAGCAAGATGTCATGGACACTTGGATGGATAGTTCCATTACTTGTGCGGTTCATGCTGGTTGGCCTGACCGCTCCGACTGGACGCGCCTCTTTCCAGCAAGTATGCATCCCTCTGGAACAGATATCATTCGTACTTGGGCATACTATTTAATGGTACGCCACCTTGCCCTATTTGAACAACGACCATTTAACAGTGTACTTATAAATGGTATGGTTCTTGGGGCTGATGGCCGAAAAATGAGCAAGTCCCTCAAAAACTATGCTGCCGCACCTGAAACCCTTGCCAAAAACGGTGCTGACGCCGTAAGACAGTGGGCTGCAGGCGGAGGCGCCACAGGTTCAGACATACCATACCGCATACAAGATGTTGAATATGGTAAGAGATTCTTAAACAAACTTTGGAACGCATCTGTATTTGCAAGCAAACTGCTCGAAGGCTACACACCACAGCCTAATGTTAATGTTGAATTGCAACTGCTTGACAAATGGATAATTAGCAAAACAGAAAACCTAACAAAAAAAGTCACGGACTCTTTTGAAAAGTGCCAATTCAACCTCGCCGTTGAAGACATACGAAACTTTACCTGGCATATTGTCTGCGATTATTATTTAGAAGCTATAAAAGACCGTTTGTATCGTCCAGAAATTCATGGAAAAGAAAGCCGAACAGCTGCACAATACACCCTCTATGAAGTTCTATATCGTCTTCTACAGCTATTTGCACCCATTGCACCTCACTTAACCGAAGAAATATATCAATACATGTATCTTGACAATAAAGGCTACAAAAGCATACAAATTTCAAAATGGCCAAAATTCAACCCAACACTCGTAAGTGAGGACATAGAAAAACAAGGTGATTTAATAATTGCCGTCTTAGGAGAAATACGCAATGACAAAGCACAAAAAAAGCTACCCCTAAACGCACCCATAAAAAACGTAGTACTCTATGTAGGCAACACCGAAACTGCATCTATTCTTGAGAAGGGCACAGTTGATATTGCATCCACTTTAAAAATTGAAAACTTTAAAGTCATCCCCGAGAAATCTCATCAAGGACGACAAGTTCCCTCAACTGAAATCTACATCCAAGCAGAATACTAAGGTGAAAAAGAAAATGGCTAAACCTAAACGTGTAGGTCTAATTGGTGCCGGAGCAATTGGTACAGTGCTTGCTGAGGCAATTCAACGCGAGCTCGTAACATGCGACGAACTTGTTATTTATGATACCGACTTACAACGAGCACAAACCCTAAAAAACAAACTCCAATTTCCCGTTAAAATAGTGAACAACATAGATGCACTTCTTGACCAAAAACCAAAAGTAATCATAGAAGCTGCCTCACAACAGGCTGTAACAGAATATTTTAACAAACTCTTAGCAGCAGACATCGACCTAATCATTATGAGCACAGGCGCCCTACTTAACATTGGTACAGGAAGTCCCAAAGTACACTTCCCACCCGGCGCAATAGGCGGCTTAGACGCTATCTCTAGTGCTACACTCGCAGGCATAGATGAGATAACCCTAACAACACACAAACCCCCAAAAGCCCTATGTAAAAACAACACCGAAGAACTCACGATCTATGAAGGATATGCCAAAGAAGCTGCACAAAAATTTCCAAAAGAAATGAACGTAGCCGCCACCATAGCTCTAACAGTCAAACCCACAAAAGTCAAAGTAAAAGTAGTCTCCGACCCAAAAATCCAACGCAATACCCATCAAATCAACATAAAATGGCACTACGGCGAGATGAACCTGCAATTCGCAAACGACCCACATCCAGATAACCCACACACCAGTGCACTAGCAGCCTGGTCGGCAATAAATCTACTAAAAACGCTACTCGAAGCATAACTTCATCTTCTTATTTTCTTTGGAAAAAATTGTTGAGCATGTCTTTTAAAGACTCACAAGCAAACCATCGTTCTTCCAATGAGCTATCTTCATCAATTTCTTTAACACATTTTTGAAGATTTTTTATCTCTTCAATTATAGGTTCTCGTTTACTCTCATACTCTTCCTTAAGCTGTTTCTGTTTTTCTTTGAAATCTAATGCCACTACTTCAAACTCTTGTTGTTTGTCAAGGTATCTTTGTACAACTGTGGCTTCTTTTTTTTCTCGCTCTTTTTTGGATATACCTCTAAAAAATCCTGTTTTTAATTTAACTATTTGATTCTGTTCTTTCTTTAATGTATCCAGTTCTTTGTTTAACTGTTTTAGTGTAGCTATTTTTTGTCCTTTAAGTATAAGCGCTTTAGTTAAATGTTCTTTGTTTATTTGTTGGAGGCTTTTTTTAGTGCCTGATAAGTTGTTTATTTGTTTTTCAAGGGTGTTTTCTCTTTTTTGATGGTTTTCAAGTTGAAGTTTAATTGTTTCAAGTATTTGTTTGCGTTCTTCTGTAAATTGTTCATCAACATTTATGTTTTGGTGTGTCTCAAATTCGTCTAAAACTGTTTCTATTGTTCGTAGCCATCGGTTAAAGTGTTCGCTAAATGGTGTTGAACCAAATTTTTGATTGCCTAATGTATGTAGACGTTTAAGTGTCACCTCAAAAATTTGTTGTTGGGAAGGCACTGTTTTTTCTTTGTTGTCATATTCGGTTTTATGTCTGTTTTGTTTGGCTATTTTGTTTTTTTCTCGAAAGGCTTTCCTATATTCTCGTATTATTTTTTTAGGTGTTCGTGTTCGAGAAGGGTGCCCCATAAGTATGTGTAATGTGTTTATAGTATTTAATTTGTGCTTATGGATACTGTTTAACTGTTGTTGTTGCTGTGTTTTTCTATTTAGATACTTTAGTTCTATGGTTATTTGTACCGTTATACTTTAATTTTGAATTACGTTTCATTATGTGTGGGTAATATGAAGAAGACAAAGATTATTGCTACAATTGGTCCAGCTAGTTGTACTGTGGGTATAATTAAGAAATTGGTTCATGCTGGTATGAATGGCGTTAGAATTAATACTGCTTATGGAAATGTTGCTCAGTATCAGAGCGTAGTTGAAACTGTGCGTAAGGTTGCTGATATTCCTATAATTATTGATCTTAAGGGTCCTGAGATTAGGCTTAAAACTTCGCAGAAAAGACTTTTATGTAAAGGTGAAGTGGTAGAGGCTGGTTTTAATGGTGAGGACGGTGATGGGGTGGTGATGAGTTTTAATCATAATTTTTATGATACTGTATCTGTGGGTGATGTTCTTCTTGTTGATAATGGTAAAATTCGTTTGATTGTTACTGAAAAGTCTGATGGACGGTTATGTTTGCTTGTTATTGTTGGTGGTACTATTGAAGATGGTAAAGGCGTTAATTTGCCCAATAAGCGTTTAGCGGTTTCTTCTCTTACTGATTATGATTTGGAGATAGTGGATTTTGCTAAAAAGTTTGATGTAGAATACATTGCGCTTTCTTTTACTCGTAATGCTTGTGATGTGGCGGATCTTGCTAGGCTTTATGATGGGGGGATTATTGCTAAGATTGAGAATTTTGAGGGTGTTCAAAATGTTGATGCCATTTTGGAGGTGGCTAATGGTGTTATGGTTGCACGAGGTGATTTAGGTGTTGAGATTGAGCCTGAGAAGGTTCCTTTAGTTCAAAAATCTATAATTAAGCGGTGTAATCAGCGTGGAAAATTGGTTGTAACAGCTACGGAGATGTTAGAGTCTATGGTACATCAGCCTCAGCCTACTAGAGCAGAGGTAAGTGATGTTGCTAATGCTATTTTGGATGGTTCTGATACTATTATGCTCTCGGGTGAGACTGCAATTGGGCGTTATCCTGTGGAGTCTGTGGAAATGATGAGTCGTATTGCTAATGAGATTGAAACAGCGGTGCAAAGTAAAGTTGAAGATATTTCGTTTGTTAATATTTCTGATACCGTTAGTCGAGCTATTTATCGGATATGTCAAAGTATGCCTCTTGATAAAGTTATAACTTTGACAAAAACTGGTTATACTGCTCGGATGATTTCACGTTTTAAAGTTTCTCAACCTATAATTGCTGTAACTCCTGATATTAAAGTTAAAAAACAGTTAGAGCTAACTTTTGGTGTTCAATCAGTCTGCCTTGATTACTTGTCTGAAAAAGACACAATTTCTTTTGTAGCAAACAAACTATATGCCTCTCATTTAATATCTGATAAAGAAACCTTGCTATTTACAGCAGGCACACGTACTACAACAAGGCATGCTAGTAACTCTATTGAAATTCATAAAATGGAAGAGCTTAGAAAATTTCTAAAAAAATAGTCTTCATTTTTTAATTACTTAAATGGACTGATACATGGCTAGGCATTATCGTTATCATATAGTTTAATAGTTTTTGTCAATTTAATTTAATGTTATCCTTTTATGTTCCGTTCATGCTTTAAGTTTACAAATCTTTATATTTCTGACCCAGAAAGATGAAGCCGTGTCACATTAACTCATGTATAACTATAAGGCTCCTGAGCTTTCAAAAACTATGACATGAACGATTCTGTGGCAGGAGAAAAAACAGTTTGCAAGTACCACTACAATCATTTAAAGACTTACCTATAAGTGGGGAAATTTTAAAAAGTTTAAACGAAATAGGATTTACCACTCTTTTTCCAATTCAAGCTCAAGCAATAACACCCTTGCTTGACGGCAAAGATGTTATCGGACAAGCACAAACCGGAACCGGTAAAACCGCCGCTTTTGGCGTACCTATGATTCAACGATTAGACCCAAACGTTAAAGGTGTCCAAGGTCTAATTTTAGCTCCAACACGCGAATTAGCCGTACAAGTAGCTGATAACCTAACAAAATTTAGTAAATACACAAAAACACGAATACTGCCCGTCTATGGTGGAGAATCTATAAACAAACAAATCCACGCCCTAAAAGGTACTATACACATAGTCGTAGGTACCCCTGGACGTGTAATCGATTTAATGAAACGCAATATACTCAACTTATCCTCTGTTAGAATCGTCGTACTAGACGAAGCTGACCGAATGCTTGACATGGGCTTTCTAGAAGACGTTGAATACATCCTATATAGAACGCCACGCGACAGACAAACTAGCCTCTTTAGTGCAACCATAGACAACCAAGTTATGCGCATATGCAACAAATACATGAAAAACCCTGAACAAATACTAGTAAGCAAAGACGAAATAGCCGTCACCCATATGAAACAATACTATACAATCATTAACCAACACGGCAAATTTGATGCTCTATGTAACATTTTACGCCAAGACGACGTAGAAAAAGCCATAATCTTTTGCAGAACCCGTAGAGACACCAGCCGCGTTTCCGACCAAATGTACAAAAAAGGCTTCCGAGTTCAAGCACTACACGCCGGATTCACACAAGCACAACGCGACCGCGCAATTAACGACTTCAAAACAGGGCGTCTCAGCCTACTTGTCGCAACAGACGTAGCTGCAAGAGGTCTAGACATACAAGGTATCACCCATATCATTAATTATGACGTACCAAACGACCCCCCTGTGTACTTCCATCGTATCGGCAGAACAGCACGCAAAGGCACTGAAGGAACAGCCATTACCCTTGTCAGCTACGGCGAACTAAACAACTTCAACAACATCAAAGCACTAACAAAAACCCGAATTGAAGAACTTCACTCAAAAGACAAAAACGAACAAAACGACGACTCACCAATACAAAGCTTCTATTAACACTAACACACAATTTTAACTACCCATAGCACTTACACTTTCGCAACAAACTCTATAATTCACACTTTTTTGTTTCTTTTTACATTTTGTTCTTGTTGCTCTACCACTAACCATAAATGAATGCAAGTATACTCTTCCATGAGGTTTAACCCAGAGAATGTCATTTAGAGACCCAGTCTGCGGCATGGTCCTAGACGAAAATACCGCCAAATTCAAAATCACATACGAAGGCGAAACATATCACTTCTGTAGTATAATCTGCAAGAAAAAATTCAAACGCCAGCCCATAAAATACACAAAATAATCCACAACAATAGCCCATAAAAAAGAAAATTTTGGGCTCCCATACTTTTAGTTTATTAACCAAATGATA
>WREZ01000035.1 GCA_009779045.1 Candidatus Bathycorpusculum sp.
AGATTATTTCAATCTCGACATGATTATCTCCGTGGGTTATCGTGTTAAATCGTTGCGCGGCACACAATTTCGTCAGTGGGCTACCAAACGGCTAAATGAATATATCCGTAAGGGGTTTGTTCTGGATGATGAACGACTGAAAAGTGGGGGTGGGCGTTATTTTCGTGAGTTGTTGCAGCGTATTCGTGATATTCGCAGTAGTGAACGTAATTTGTATCAACAGGTTACTGATATTTATGCAACATCGATTGATTATGACCCTAAAGATGAGGTTACAAAAGAGTTTTTTGCGACTGTGCAGAACAAGTTGCATTATGCTGTGCATAAGCATACGGCTGCTGAGGTTATTTATGAACGGGTAGATAACAAGAAACCGTTGGTTGGTATGACTAATTTTAAGGGGGACTATATTACTAAAGAGGATGTGCGTGTTGCTAAGAATTATTTGAGTGAGAAAGAGTTGCAGGTGTTGAATTTGTTGGTGTCGCAGTTTCTTGATTATGCAGAACTACAAGCTTTAGATGAACATGCTATGACCATGGCGGATTGGATTTTGGAGCTTGACCGGCAAATGCTTGCTAATAGGCGAGAGTTGCTGGAGGGTAAGGGGTGTGTTTCTCATAAAGCGGCAATTGAGAGAGCTGAAAAAGAATTTGACGCCTATAGAATGCGAGAAATGAGGCAACTTGAAAGTGATTTTGACCGAGCTATAAAACACCTTACAAAAACAGACAAAACAAATAATGCCCCGTCTACAGCATAGCATTATGTGCAGGGGCATAATTATTGAGCAAGTATTGTTTGTCATTAACCTGTTGAACAGTACTAATACAAGGGGTTATATAGACTCCAACTTTTAGTCAAATGAGACCCAACTTCATCATATGTGACCAAAAACGACTATGTTCAATAACGCAGTTATGTGTTGAATTACGTGACACTGTTAAACATAGATTAACAAGAACATGCTAATTGTGTTCGACCCTGTGAACGACCCCGTGAAGCTAACCCCCTGCACCACGTAAATACGTCTGTTCTCTTTCTTAATTTTTGGTATCTAAAATAAAAATGAGTTGTTGTTTTTTTAAAATCGTAGAGCATACAAGGGGCTCGTCAACAAATAGATTTTAGTGATTGTTTTGTAGGGTTGGTTAATTTTATGTGTTCCATAATATTGAAGTATTTAAATAGTATTTCAGTATAGTGGAACAGCATGAAATCGTCCGCAGATGGATACACATTTTTAGCAATCGCGCTAATCATAAGTCTTTTGTGACATTTGCTTTCGTAGATCCCGTACCTAAATGCCGTACAGTAACAATTTATCTTGTCATTTATCTTACAGTTGTTTTAGTTAGTTTTGAGGTTGCTGTGTCTTTTGGTTAGTTCAGAATGGATTAGTTGCTTCTTTTCGGCGTTAAGATGGAAGAGCACTTTTTTTGTCATATCGGTTGAGATTGTGAAGAGATAGTTTAGTTTTATAACGCTGTCTTTTATGGCGCCTTCAGATTTGTTGAGGGGTATCCCTTTCATTTTACGATTACTTGTTATGCCCGCCACTATGATATTGTCCATTTCTTCATAGAGGACTAGGGCGGGTCTTGTTTTCACTTCGTTTGTGTTGGTGAATTGTATTGTTGTTAGGATGACGTCTCCTGGTTTAGGCATTTTCCCAAGCCTCGTCCTCGTCGTTATCCCAGAGTTCCTTCATTTTTGCTTGCTGTATGGTGTGTAGAAACTCGTCATATTGTTTTCTTTTTTTAGATTCTTTGGCTGTTTTTATCAAGTTTAGAATTGTTTCGTTGTAGGTTTCTCTTGGGTATTTTCGAATATTTTTTAGTTCTTGGACAGCTGATTTTGTAAGTTGTATTGTGGTAAGTTTTTTATCACTCATTTATAATCAACTATAGTTAGTTAATGAGGAACTATAATATTTTATTGTTGTGCTGTTGTTATGGCTGGTCTTGTTTGACAATTATTATTTTTTGTTCTAAATATGGCCTATGAGACAAAAAATTATTTGCGCTGATTTCTTGGTTACACTTTTTTGATATGCTTAGTTGAATGTGTTCTATCTTTTAAATGGGTCACACTTTTTTATAGAAACCCCTAACACCTTGCAGGGTAGGATAATCCAACACATTTTTATCCTAAACTGCCAAATATTCATAGAGATAAAATGACTGCTACTAACAAGATTTTTGTAGAATGGAAAGGAAATCTTTGTCTACAGGCACACAACGAAAAAAGTTTAACCGCTGATTTTGATGCCCCAAAAGAACACGGAGGCAACGAAACAGCACTACCCCTATGGAGAACTTGTTATCAAGTCTTGCCGCCTGTAGCAGCATCCATATTCTAATCATACTGAAAAAGAAAAAACTCAACATTGAGGACTACCACGTAGAAGCAACCGCAGAACGATGCGACGAACCACCACGAATATTCACAAAAATCCACCTCAAATACATATTCAAAGGAAACATACCAACACAAGCAGTTGAAGACGCAATACGAATAGCTCAAGAAAAATATTGCTCAGTAGGTGGAATGCTAAAAAAAGACGTACCCATAGTGACCTCATATGAAATAATTAAACCCTAACTTTTAAACAACAAAAAACGCAGACCCCAAAAAACATGTTTCATCCTACTAAATAACAACCAAAAACGGGTAATAAGCATGGCAAAAAACAGGGTTCATCCATTTATTTGTCGTAAACAGTTGGATATTTTGTAGTTACGTGGTTGGGGATTTGGACTTGTGTTTGTGATGCGTTTTTACATATATTTATTTTTGTGTCATTTAACTCTGTTCAGAAAACTTTTTGTGTGTTTAAGACGGTTTGTTTTTCTAAAGAGTGGTTAAAAAGACTAGAGCTAATAACAGATGAAAACATCTCATAAAATAGTATTATCTAACTCGTCTGATATGAATGAAGTTAGTGATGCCTCTGTTGATTTAATGATTACCTCACCTCCTTATCCTATGATTGAGATGTGGGATGAAATATTTGGTAAACAGAATTCCTCAATAGGTCAGGCTTTAGAAAAAGAAAATGGTAATTTAGCTTTTGAATTAATGCATAAAGAGCTTGATAAAACTTGGAGCGAGGTCTATCGGGTCTTACGTGATGGAGGGTTTGCCTGTATCAACATTGGTAATGCAACTCGTAAGATAGGTGATGAATTCAAGCTTTATTCAAATCATTCAAGAATTCTTGAATACTGCATTGGCTTAGGTTTTAGTTCTTTGCCTGAGATTCTTTGGAGAAAACAGACAAATGCGCCCAACAAATTCATGGGTTCAGGAATGCTTCCTGCCGGAGCTTATGTTACCCTTGAACATGAGCACATACTGATTTTAAGGAAAGGAAACAAACGACTATTCAAAACAAACCAAGAAAAACTTAGACGTAAAAAAAGTGCTTTTTTTTGGGAAGAGCGAAACATCTGGTTCTCTGATGTATGGGAAGACCTAAAAGGAACACGCCAGACGGGGCTTGATAAAAAAATAAGAGAACGAAGTGGAGCATATCCGTTTGAATTATCTTATCGTTTAATTAACATGCTATCTCTTAAAGGAGATACTATCTTAGATCCATTTTTAGGTACTGGCACAACAACTTATTCAGCTATGGCAACAGCAAGAAACAGTATTGGCTTTGAAATTGACCCCAATTTACAAGAACACTTTAATGCTAAATTCCAAGACGTTGTTGATTTTTCAAACGAGCTCATCAAAAAACGATTGGACAACCATCTAAGGTTTGTTCAAGAGCGTGTCAAGAAAAAAGGTGCCTTAGGTTACACAAGTAAGATTTACGGTTTTCCAGTAATGACAAATCAAGAAACTGAAATCGAATTTGATGAATTGAAAAAAATCAATTTTAAAGATTACATTATTGAGGTTGAATACCAAGATTCACCATCAGGCACTTTCATTAATGAAGAAATCCGCAAAGGTAAAACCTTGAAAAATTGGATAAGCTAAAAAGTTATATTCTACTTTTATTCCGCCTTAATGATGAGTGATTGAAAAGTGGTGATGGATGTTTTTATGTTTAATTTGATTTTTTACTCTATATATTAATACTTGTTTAACCAGAAGGGTTTGAGGCGGTTAGTATATGGTTAGAGGTACAAACAAGCATTTGTTGTTGGTTTTTGTTATTTTTGTTTTTGCTTTTTTGTACCGTGTTTTGTTTATGGTTCATGGGACTTTTTCTCCTGGTGCTGATATAGGTTTGCATAATAGTGTTGTTCATTCTATAATTAGTCAGGGTTCTAAGGTTGATTTTCTTTATAATTTTTATCAAATGGGTGGTGGTTTGTCTCTTACTTTTCCTGGGTATCATCTTTTTGTTGCTCAAATTATGATATTGACGGGTATGTCTGAGTATTTAGTACATACTATTGTGGGTTCTTTGTTTTCGTCTGTTATGGTGTTTGTTTTTTATCTTCTAACGCGGACTATTTGGAAGGAGTCTATTGCTATTGTTGTTGCTTTTTTTGTGGCGGTTTCACGGTTTGATATTGAAATGTTATTTTGGAGCGGATATCCCAATATTGTTGCGCTTTTGTTAATTCCTGTAACGTTTTATCTGTATCTTCAAAAAAAGCGTTTTACCATTTTTCCTTTCTATATTTCAACATCCCTATTAGTTGGTTCAATATTTCTAACGCATTCGTTAAGTAGTCTTGTATTTGTAAGTATACTTTTTTCTGTGATTTTTTTTGGTTTAATTTTTGGTCAAAAAATTGGAACTACGCGGTCTGAAATGTTATGTTGGTTATTGCCTGTACTTTTTGGTGCTTTACTAGTTTCTCCCTATTTAATTCAAGTAATCCCTAAATATTTAACTAACACATTAAGCGCAGAGATTATTCAAGCCACAGCTTCTACATTGATCATACCCTTAGAAATAATTCTGCCAATCTTTGCAGTTGTAGGTTTTTATTTTATATTCTCAAAAAAATATCACAAACATTACTTTACGATTCCAACAATTTTGTTAGTATTATGGATGGTTATCCCTACAATGTTTACACAGGTCTATATCTTTGGGTTATACACTGATTTTTACCGATTTTTATTTTTCATAACCCTACCACTTATCATTTTGATAAGTCTCTTCATTGACTTTGGTTCAACACTTTTAGCCCGCATAATAGATACATACCGCACATTAATTATACAATTAAATAACAACGTCAAAAATACAGATCAGATAACCTACAACCGCTTAACTACAAAGTTTTTAAATAAACTAAACAAAAACTGGTCACAACCTAATTTATACACAATTTTTCTTATATTCTTCTTGCTATTTTGTTTCTTCTCTACACCCCTCTTTTTGGCTCCACGCGAAGGCTTTGTCTATCACACATTTTATCAAACAATGAATGAACCTCTCTATCAGTCTATAGAGTGGGCTAAAATTTACACGCCATCTGAGGCAATATTTGTTACTGAGGCTCATTATGGCTGGTGGTTTTCAGGCTTCGCACAAAGACCTACCTGGAGCGCTGAAGAACCACAGTTTCTTTTCCTCCCAAGAGAAGTCCCCATAGCTCAAGTAGCCTCTAACCTACTTGACACCAATTATCTATTTGAAAGCTCCTTTATACTTGACAATGAAATTCACAACATACAGATAAGAGAAGACGGCGGATATATGGCACGACACAACCCACAAATATTTACCTGCCTAAACACAACTTATTTCCCATACGCCTTCTTTAACTTTAACAGTTACCAAACAAAAATCCTCTACGAAATAAATGGTGTTCCCCTATCCATAACGTTAGACAAATTACCCGTTATAGACATGCATATGGAAAACGACACCCAACACACTACAGTTTCTATTGTTAGAGAACATGAATATTTCACTTGCACCCAATTAACAACAGCACAGGCCGGCTCCAAATTTGTCAACATAACAACCACTCTTAAAACTACCCAAGACAACATTTCTCTATCCGAACTACAAACCACACTGGAAGTTAACGCCTCACCCATAGGCACTCAAAAACCCAACACACTTGGATTCTTAGCTAAAAACATAAACGCATTTGGACAAATAACCTTCAACAACAAAAACCTTCCCACAATTAACTCCACACAATATAACTCAATATACACAGAAGTCTACCTCAACTACAATTTAGACGGAAAAAAACAAACAGAAACCCAAATATCCCTAACAACCTACTCCACCACAAACAACCCAACACTATACAATAATAATGACAAAAATATTCTCAACAATTTCTTTAACAACCAAATCAACCTTAATTTAAAACCCGAAAACCGTGACAATTTACCCATTCCCACACCTTTTAACTACCAAACTGAACTAAAAATCAATAATATAACTTATGTTGCTGTGACACGTTCTTATGAAGCATATTCAAATGCTGCTATGAGACTTAAATTTGCAAATGACCCCCTGTTTAACCTCGTATTTATTAATTCTGAAGTTGCTATATTTGAAGTAAAAAAATAGACCCTACAGTTTAAGGGCTTTTGTTTACTTTATCTGCTGCTATCTACCTTAGTTTTGTCCTAAAGCTTGTTTTTTGGTAATGTTTATTAGTAGTTTTTTTATGCTAAATTTTAGGTCTAAATCATAGAGGTTGTCTGTATGGGTGTAACTGTTAAATCCCGCTTTGGTACTTCTTACAGAAAGTTGTTACTCGTTGTTTTGTTACTTGTTGTGGTGTTGGTTGTTTCTGTGTCTGTTTATGTATTTGTTATACAAAGTAATGTTTCTTCTTTTGAGGGTGATGTGACTGTTTGTAATGAGTTTGAGCTTAGAAGTGCTATTAATACGGCTGTAGGTCCCTTAGTTATTCAACTTGATAATGATATCAAGCTTTCGTCGTCACTTAATGTTACTGCTGGAAAAGATATTACACTAACAAGCAATAGGGCAAATGGTTTTTACAAGCTATTTGGTGTAAAATATGATAGTACTGTTGTTGTTGAGAATGGTGGGGTGTTAGTTCTTGGGGGTGTTATTGTAACGCATGTTTCTGATGTTAGAGGTAGTGGTGTGTATGTTTGTCCTGGTGGTACGCTTTTTATGGTTGATGGTGAGATTTCTGGTAACAAAGCTAATAATGGATATGGTGGTGGTGTGTACAACATGGGTAGGTTTACTATGTCGGGCGGTAAAATTTCCGATAATACTGCCTATTATACATCTTCTTTTAGAGGAATGGGGTCTTATGGTGATGGTGGTGGTGTATATAATGGTGGGTCTTTTATACTGTCTGGTGGTAAAATTAGTGGCAATACAGCATATAGGAGTGGTGGTGGTGTGTATAGCTATGAAGGCTTTTTTAGTATGTCTGGCGGGGTGATTTTTAATAATAACGCGAATATTTACAGAAATGTTAACACTGCAGATCCTAAATTTAATAAGAGTGGAGGTGTAATTTTTAATGACGAAGTTATTATTAGGACAATAATTTGTATAGCTCTTATAATTGGTGTTATTGCGTTTTTGTTTTTGTTTTTCAAAAAGAGAGGTGCGTCTGTAGAAAAAAATTTTGTTAGTCAGTTTGATGGTTAGGTTCGTAATTGGTTGTAGGCATTTTTTGTTGAGTTAATTTTTGTGTGTTGTGCCTGTTACGGGTTGTTTTCTGTGTTTCTATTATTTGGGTTTTTTGTTTGTTTATGTTTTGGTTGGTTTTAGGGTGTTTGTTTTATAGGGTTAGTTTTTTGTGTGTTAGGTTTGGTTATCCATTTTTTTGTGTGTTTTGTGATTTCTGATATGATTATGATGCTAAATGCGAGGCTGATTATTTTTATCCACATGGTGAGTGGTAGTGGTACTGTGTTGTATAGTGTGCCTCCAAATTGTGTTATGATGATTTGTAGGCTAAATGTTAGTGTGAATATTATTAGCATGAGTTTGTTTGTTGTAAATCGTTTTATGATGCTGTCGTTGTTTATTTCTCGGCAGTTGAAGGCGTTGAAGAGTTGGAACATTACAAATAGTGTGAATAGTATTGTTGCTTTTTGTTCTGGGGTGCCATTTAGAAAGTTCCATATGTGTTGTGTTATAATTATTGTTGATATGATTATGCTGCTTAGGATTATTTTTGTTAGCATGTTTTTTGTTATAATGTTTGTGTTGCGTTTTGTTGGTTTGTGGGTCATTAGGTCTTTGTGTATTGGTTCTAGTCCAAGTGTTAATGCTGGGGGGCCGTCCATTACGATGTTTATCCATAATAGTTGTAGTGCTGTAAAGGGCATTGTAAATCCGCATAAGAGTGCTGTTAGTACAACTATTACTGAGGATAAATTGACTGTTAATTGGAATTGGATAAATCTTTGGAAATTTTCGTAAATTCCTCGTCCCCATTGCACTGCTCGGGTTATGGTTGAGAAGGAATCATCTAATAAGACTATGTCGCTGGCTTCTTTGGCTATTTCTGTGCCAGAAATGCCCATAGCTATGCCTACGTCAGCGTTTTTAAGTGCAGGCGCATCATTAATTCCATCACCTGTGACGGCTACTACATTACCTAACGCTTTTAACGTGTTTACTACACGCATTTTAATTACCGGTGTACTTCTGGCAATTACTCTAACTTGAGTTAACTTGTCTGAAAATTCTTTATCTGAGAGAGATTCTATGTCTTTTGCTTCAACTGCAAAATGCTCTTCATCTAAAAGCCCTAATTCATTTGCTATAGCTGTAGCTGTAACTATGTTGTCTCCTGTGAGTATTTTAATATCAATTCCCGCATCACGACAACGCTTAACAGCATAAGGCACATCTGCTCGCAGAGGATCTGTTATAGCAACAAACCCGTCAAAAACCAAACTGTTCTCAACATAGCTTTCAACAAGAAATTTAGGCCTATTTTCCCAAACTCTATGCGCAAACCCAATTACCCTATACGCCTTTTCCTCAAAACACACAATTTCTTCTTCAACAGCTTTCCGCTCTTCTGCAGTCAAAACACACATAGATAAAATTTTCTCAGGACTACCCTTAGTATAAGAAATACAACCCTTAACATGTTCAACAATGGTAGTCATAGCTTTTTTCTCAGAAGAAAACAAAAAACTATGCACAACATTAACACCCAACCTTTGCTCCTTATAATCCCACCCCGACTTTTTCACCGCAACTAACAAAGCACACTCTGTTGGACTACCAATAAAACCACTACAAGATTCCCCTTCAAAATTAACATCCGCCGTACTATTAACACAAATATTAGCCAGTAACCTGTCATCATTTAACGCCTCAGGCTTTACCACTTTACCCTTCACAAAGAACGCTGTAGCG